>JBAVTL010000428.1:0-9410 GCA_049696175.1 Anaeromyxobacteraceae bacterium | reverse complement strand
CCCCTGGGGAGCGCGCCGATCGACTGCAGCACGCCAAGGACCATCCAGAGGGACCCGTTCGTCCAGCTCGCGGCGCTCGACTTCGACGGCGGCCTCAACGCGATCGACGCCCGGGTCTCGACCCTCTTCCGCGCCCCGTCCTATGACGAGGACAACCGGGCCCTCACGACGTCGCTCCCGACCCTGCAGCGGCTCCTCTCGACCGACGCCGTCACCTCCTTCTCCGTCTACCTCCGGGACGCGCGGGACACCCACGCCGTCGCGCTGGACCTGTCGAGGCGGCTGGCCGGCGCCGGGATCGCCGCGCAGGTCAGCCGCTACGACGATCCGGAGGCCAACCCCTACTACGTCGGGACGATGGAGACGGTCCGGGTCATGTTCGGCTTCATCGGGATCCTCGTGATCGCGGTCGCGACCCTCTCGGTGCTCAACGCGATGACGCTCACCGTCCTGGAGCGCACCCGCGAGCTGGCCACCTTCCGATCGCTCGGCTTCACGCGCGGCCAGGTCACCGCCCTCTTCCTGCGCGAGGCGACGGCGCTCACGGCCGTGGGGGTCGCCGCGGGGCTGCTCCTCGGGCTCGCTGGCGCGGCAGGCGTGAGCGCCGCCGACATCCGCTTCCAGGCGGTCGGGATGGCGGGGACGGTGCGGCTCCAGATCGTGCCGAGCGCTGGCGTCTGCGCCGTCGTCGCGGTCGCATACTTCCCGCTCGCCCTCGCGGCGACCTGGCTCGCCGTCCGCCGCAGGGTGGCGCGCCCGGTCGCGAACCTCCTCACCTCAGTCACCGCCTGATCAGGGGAAGGCCATGACCGTCCTCCTTCGCGTCGCGCTCCGCAGCGTCCGCAGGAACTGGCGCCACTCGGTGGGGGCCGTCCTCGCGGTCGCCGTCGGTTTCACCGCCATCACGCTCTTCGACGGCTACCTGAGCCACCTCGCGGGGACGCTCGGGGAGATGATGGAGGAGCAGTTCATGATGGGGACGCTCCTCGTCGAGGGGCGCGGAGCGAGCGCGGCGCTGTCGAAAAGCGCCGAGCCGGTCTACCTACGCGAGCTTGAGCAGGAGTTCGTGGAGGAGTACCTGCGCGCGCACGGGGAGGAGGTAGTGACCCGCGTCCGGAACCTCTTCGTCGGCGGCGTCGCGAGCAACGGCCGCTCGACCTACCAATTCGTCGGCTGGGGCATCGACCCGGTCGAGGGGGCCGCGCTCCGCCGCCGCTTCGCGTGGGACGCATGGTACGGCAAGCCGCTCCAGGAGGCCGGCGGCGACTCGGTGCTGCTGGCGCGTGGGCTCGCGGAGCTCCTCGAGTGCGAGCCCGCCACGACCGAGCCGCCCTTCGGCGAGGACGGCTTCCTCGTGCCGAAGGTGCGACCGTTCGCGTGCCGGCGCCCGCGCATCCAGTTGATGGGGAGCACCACCTCCGGCCAGGTGAACGCCGTCGAGCCCACCGTCGCCGGCTTCGTCGACGGTGGGCGCAAGGAGATGGACGACGTGGCCCTCATGATGCCGCTCGCGCTCGCGCAGAAGCTCCGGAACGCGCGGGTGGTCTCCCAGTACGCTGTCCTCCTGCGCGACCCCACGAAGGCGGCGCCCTTCGCCCGCGGCCTCGCGGCGGCGGCGAAGGCGCGGGGCTTCGCCATCGACGCCATGCCCTGGCAGCAGTCCTACTTCGGCGAGCAGTACAATCAGGGGATGGGGATCATGCGGACGCTCCGCAGCCTCATGGGGGTCGTCGTCGTCGCCATCGCGGGCATGGCCATCTTCAGCACGATGGTGAAGGTCGTCAGCGAGCGGACGCGGGAGATCGGCACGCTCCGGAGCCTCGGCTTCGTGCGCGGCCAGGTGACGCGCCTCTTCGCGCTGGAGGCGGCCATCCTCTCCGCGAGCGCGTGCGCCGTCGGCTTGCTGCTCACGCTCGGCATCACCGCCCTCGTCAACGGGGCGCGGGTCACCTACAACGCGGGGTTGATGGCCAACCCGCTGCCGCTCGGCGTGGAGGTGGACCCCGGCAGCTACCTGCTGGCGGCGTTCTTCCTCACGGCCATCGCGGTCTTCGCGGCCTGGCTGCCTGCCCGGCGCGCGGCCCGCGCGAAGATCCCCGACGCCCTCGCGTACAGTTGAGCGGCGCGGACTCGGAGCCGGCGCCGGGATCGACTAGATTCGATCCCCGATGCTCCGCCTCACCTTCCTCGGCACCTCCGGCGCCCAGCCGACCATCGGGCGCAACCTCGCCGGCCTCGCGGTCCGGCGCGGGCGCGAGCTCTTCCTGTTCGACTGCGGGGAGGGGACGCAGCGCCAGATGGTCCGCTACGGGACCGGCTTCGACGTCGCCGCCGTCTGCTTCACCCACCTCCACCTCGACCACTGGCTGGGGGTCGTCGGCTTCATGCGGACCCTGTCGATGCAGGGGCGGCCCGAGCCGCTCGACCTCTACGGCCCGCGCGGGCTCGCTCGCATCGTCGATCGATACGTCGCCGGCGGGATCGAGCAGCTCTCCTTCGACCTGAGGGTCAGGGAGGTCGCCCCGGGCGAGCGGATCCGGCGCGACGGCTGCGACCTCGTCCCCTTCGCCACGCGCCACGGGATCCCTTCGGTAGGCTGGGCGCTCATGGAGGATGACCGGCCCGGGCGCTTCCACCCGGAGCGCGCGGCGGCGCTGGGCGTCGAGGAGGGGCCCATGTTCGGAGCCCTCCAGCGCGGAAGACCGGTGACGCTCCCCGACGGGCGCGTCATACGCCCGGAGGAGGTGGTCGATCTGCCGCGCCCGGGCCGGAAGATCGTCGTGACCGGCGACACGCGCCCCTGCCCAGCAACCGTCGAGGCGTCACGCGGCGCGGACATCCTCGTACACGAGGCCACGTTCGGCGACCCCGAGGCGGAGCGGGCGCTGGAGACCCAGCACAGCACGGCGCGGGAGGCCGGGCGGATCGCGAGGGAGGCCGGCGTGGCGAGGCTGATCCTGACGCACCTCTCCACCCGATACGACCGCGAGACCGAGCCGCTCCTCGCCCAGGCGAGGGAGGAGTTCGGGGAGGTGGCCGTCGCACATGACGGGATGGTGGTCGAGGTCCCGTTCCGCGACTGAATCGCTGCTTCCTCTGGCCGATTGAAACGATTCCGGCGCTTCGGGTATTGATGGCTCGCCGCGCCCGATCTCCGGATGCCGCGGCAGCCGCCAGAGGGTGAGTCGAAGCCAGTGAACGACCGCGCCGCCACTTCGCGCACGGCCAACGGGATTCTCCGGGCCGCCGCCGCCATCGTCATGGTCGCGTCTGCCCCGGCGACCGCGCGCGCCGAGACGACGCTCCCCGAGGACGTGCACTGCATCGAGGTCGAGGTCGAGGCCCCTACCCAGGCGCCCGCGCTCGCGCTGCCCCAGCCCGACCTCGGCGCGCGTGACCTGCGGCTCCGCGCGCTGGACTTCCTCCCCCCAACCCCCGAGTCGCACCCGGGCCGGATGGTCGGCTTCGCGAGCGCCATGCTCGGCGTCCAGGTCGCCGCGCTCGCCCTCGCGCCGCCCTCCAACTGGAACGGCCGGGTCACGCCTAGCTTCACGCAGTTCCGCAGCTCGTTCACGACGCCGCCCGTCTGGAGCACCGGCGATCCGTGGACGACCAGCTACATCGCCCATCCGATCATGGGCTCGCTCCTCTACACCGCGGCGCGCCGGTCCAACTACGGGCCGGTCGGCTCGTTCCTGTTCGCGACCGCGGGCAGCACCCTCTGGGAGTACGGCGTGGAGGGCTGGTTCGAGCAGCCCTCCTGGCCCGACCTCCTCATGATCTCGACCTCGGGAGCGCTGATCGGCGAGCTCCGCTGGCGGGCGCGGCAGAGCCTCCTGCGTCGCGGGCGGCCTGGCTTCTGGGGTCAGATGGGGCTCGCCGTCGCCGACCCCATCGCCGAGGTCCAGCTCCTCGTCCAGACCATCGCCGGCCGCAAGGCTGCGAGGGATCTCTTCGGCGACGAGCTGCTGTAGCGCCGGCGAGCCCTCTCACGGACCCCCGCTGCGAGGGCCAGCCCAGCGCGGCTTCGAGCCGAGCCGGACGACCTCCTGTCGCGGCGCGCGGCACGCCCCCGCCTGGCTGCAGCCGTGGCAGGCCCCGCCCTGGCGGACGAGCGTCCGGTAGATGAGCCACGAGGCGCCGCCCAGGATGGCCGCGGCGAGGATCACGTCGACGAGTCCCATCTCAACCTCCCAGGCCGAGGAGCCGGCCACCCTGATAGACGAGGAGCGCCATGCTCCAGGCGAGCGCCGTCTGGTAGGCGAACGCGACGCCGAACCACTTCCAGCCGCCGAACTCCTGCCGCATCGCGATGGCCACCACCACGCACGGCATGTAGAGCAGGACGAAGATCATGAACCCGACGGCGGTGAGCGGCGTGAACGCCCGCCCCACGGCAGCCTTGAGCGGCGTGGGCTCCGCCTCCGCCTCCATGTCCACCGCGAAGGCGGTCGGCGTGAAGGTCGTGGCGACGTTCTTCACCGCGTCGCGCCCCGCGGCGCCGAAGGAGACCACGATCTCCTTCAGGTCCTCCCGGAGCGTCGGGACCGGCGCGTGGGAGGGGGCGGCCTCGGGGGCGTAGATCTCGCCCATCGTGCCGACGACGATCTCCTTGGCGATGACGCCGGTGATGAGCGCCGACGCCGCCTCCCAGGTGCCGAAGCCGAGCGGCGCGAGCGCCGGGGCGACCACCTGGCCGGCGCGGCCGAGGTAGGAGTCGCGCTTGTGCTCGACGCCCCACGGCAGGTTCAGGAGGAACCAGACGAAGACCGAGACCGCCAGGATGTAGGTGCCGGCCTTGAAGAGGAAGTGCTTCCCCTTCTCCCAGGTGTGGATCATGAGGCTGTGGAGCGACGGCATCCGGTAGGGGGGCAGCTCCATGATGAAGGCGGGGGCGTCGCCGCGGAAGAGCGTCTTCTTGAAGACGACGCCCATGAGCATCGCCAGCGCGATCCCGATCACGTAGAGCGACCAGATCACCGTCCCCGCGCGCCCCGGGAAGAAGACGCCGACGAAGAGGACGTAGACCGGCAGCCGGGCGCCGCAGGACATGAGCGGGATGAGGAGCGCGGTCAGCACGCGATCGCGCCAGCTCTCCAGCGTCCGGGTGGCGTAGATGCCGGGGACGTTGCAGCCGAAGCCGAGGACCATCGGGATGAAGGACTTCCCGTGGAGGCCGATGGCGTGCATCGCCTTGTCCATGACGAACGCGGCCCGCGCCATGTAGCCGCTCCCCTCCAGGAAGGTGATGAAGAACATCATCGCGAAGATGACGGGCACGAAGACGAGGACGAAGCCGACGCCCGAGATGACGCCGTCGTTGACGAGCGAGACCGTCCAGTCCGGCGCGCCGATCCCGCCCAGGATCGCGGCGGCCCAGCGCTTGAACGGGCCGTTGGCCATCCCGTCGATCCAGTCGCCGAACGGGGAGGAGAGATCGAAGGTCAGCTTGAAGACGAGCCACATCGCCGCGAGGAAGATCGGGATCCCGAGGAAGCGGTTCAGGACGATCCGGTCGATCCGCTCGGTCAGCTCCTGCCGCGGCAGCGCCGGCTTCTGGAGCACCTCGCGGGTCAGGCCAGCGGCGGCGCCGTGGCGGGCCTCCGCGACCAGCGCCTCGGTGTCGTCGCCGTGCGCATCCCGGAGGTGGCGCAGCGGCTCCTGCAGGAGCGGCGCGGCGTCCACGCCGAGCTCCTCGGCGATCCGCGCGTCCCCCTCGATGAGCTTGAGGGCGAGCCAGCGGGGCGGGTAGGTGGCGGCGCGGTCCGGATGGGCGGCGGCGAGGGTCTTCGTCACCGCCGAGATCGCCCCCTCCAGATCGGCGCCGTAGCCGACGTGGTGCGAGCCGGCCGCCGGGCTCTGCTCGGCGCAGGCCAGCGCCTGGTCCAGCAGCTCTCCCAGCCCCGTGCCGCGCGTGGCGGAGGTCGGCACGACCGGGACGCCGAGCCGCTCCTCGATCCCGCGGACGTCGATGAGAAGGCCCTTCGCCTGCGCCTCGTCGTAGATGTTGAGGGCGAGCACGACCGGCAGGCCGAGCTCCAGGAGCTGGACCGTCAGGTAGAGGTTCCGCTCCAGGTTGGTCGAGTCCACGACGTTGATCACCACGTCGGGCCGCTCGCGCGTGAGGTAGTCGCGGGCGACGATCTCCTCCTGCGAGTAGGGCGAAAGGGAGTAGGTCCCGGGGAGGTCGACGAGCCGGATCGCGCGGCCGCCGTGCTCGAAGGTCGCCTCCTTCTTCTCCACCGTGACGCCGGGCCAGTTGCCGACGTGGAGCCGGGAGCCGGCGATGGCGTTGATGAGGGTGGACTTCCCGGAGTTGGGGTTGCCCGCCACCGCCACCACGACGGGGCGCGCGGCTCCGGGCGACGCCGCGACTGCCGTCGCGCGGCTCAAGCCAGCACCTCGACCACGATCCCCTCGGCTTCCTTCTTCCGGAGGGAGAGGTTGTAGCTCTTGATCGTCACCTCGATCGGGTCGCCGAGCGGCGCGACCTTCTCCACGCGGATCGCCTCGCCTGGGATCACCCCCATGTCCATGAGCCGCCGCCGCATCGGGCCGATCGCGCCGATGGAGATCACCCTCGCCCGGGTCCCGGGAACGAGCGCTGCCAGGTTCGTGTTCACGCAGTCCTCACCTTGATCTTCATGGCCACGCCGCGATCGAGCGCGATGCGTGACTCGTCCACCTTCACCAGCACCGGCCCGGCGCCGTTCGAGAGCATCCGCACCCGCCGGCCGACCCGAAGCCCCATGTCCTCTGCGCGGCCAGCGACCGCACCCGCGTCCGCGCCTGCCACGGCGACGATCACGGCCTCTTCACCTGCACCCAGCAGTCCGAGCGGAATCATCGAGATCCTCAGTAGCGGTAGGCCGCGCCCGCGAGGGCGAGGAGATCGGTGTCGGCGGCGTTGAGCGCCGCGCGGACGCCCACGTCCAGGTCGAGCCGGTCGCTCAGCGAGTAGATCGCCCCGGCGAGCGCGAACGCGGGCCAGGTCGTCGCGCCCCGCTCCCCCGGGCTCTCCATGCCTACGTTCGCGACGAGCATGAGCCCCGGCGCCACCGAGACCGCCGCCGCCGCGGAGGCGCTCCAGGCGTCGCTGCGGCTCACAGCGTGGACCTCCGGCAGCGCGTGCTCCGCGTGGGACCAGCCTCCGTTCACGTGGAGCGTGACCGGGCCGAGCGCCTGCGAGACGACGAGTGCCAGGCCGTAGCCGACCCGCCCGGCGCCGAGCCCGCGGCGCGCGGAGCCGGTGGGGAGGCTCAGGCCGGGCTTGGCCGCGGCGCTGAAGCCGCCGTGCTCGAGGAAGCGCCACTTCAGCTCCAGCGCGGCGTCGGCGGTGCCGGACGTCTCACCGACGACCTCGCCGCCGCTCAGGCTGCGGCTCCAGCCGAAGGGGAGCCCGATGACGAGGTCCAGGGCGTCGCCGAGCCCGTAGGAGACGGCCGCGGCCGCCTCGGCGGAGCGGTCGACCGTGCGGGAGTCCCCTGGGACGGGACGGTCCTCGCCGACCGCGGTGGTCAGCTCGAGCTGGGTCCTGCGGGCCCCCTGCGTCCCGGTGTCGTCGGTGACGAGCGGGTGGGCGGCGAGCGCAGGGAGGGGGAGGAGGATGGCGCCGATGACCATGCGAAACGTTCTCACCATGCGCGCGAAGCTAAACGAAC
Organism: Anaeromyxobacteraceae bacterium; assembly: GCA_049696175.1. Lineage (GTDB taxonomy): Bacteria > Myxococcota > Myxococcia > Myxococcales > Anaeromyxobacteraceae > DATIVK01. Next base: position 1,749 of record JBAVTL010000428.1, on the reverse strand, counting down.
CTGAGAAGCAATGTCAACGTCAGAGTCAGGATGCCCGCCTCCCTGGCCGTCGGACGTCGCGGCGCCCGGCGCGGCGCGAGGGGGAGAATCGCGGCGGGGCGCGTGGCACAATGCGTCACCCGATGAAGCACGCCACCTCCGCCACCGGCCTCGACGCCTGGATCCCTCGCCTCCTCTCCGTCTGGCGCGCCTCGCGGCGCGGCCCGGGGCGCAAGGGGCCCCGCCCGCCGCCGGACGCGCTCCTCCCAGACGAGCTGCGCGAGGTGGCCGCCGCCGTCACGCGCCTCTCCACTGGGCTCACGCGCGAGCGCGAGCTGGTCGGCGCGCGCTACCTCGACGACGACCGGCTGCTCGGCGCCTACCTGCTCTTCTACTGGCCCACGAGCTACCTTCAGGCGCGCGGCGTGCTCTCCGAGCTGCCGCGCCGTCCGCGCTCGGTGCTCGATCTCGGGAGCGGCCCCGGCCCGATGGCGTTCGCGGCGCTCGACGCCGGGGCGGCCGAGGTGATCGCGGCCGATCGCTCGGCGAGGGCCCTCGCCGCGGCGCGCAGCCTCTCCACCGAGGCGGGTGAGCCGCTCGCGACGCGGGACTGGAACCCCACCCACGGGCGGCCACTCGCCGAGCTCGCGGGCGGCAGGAAGCTCGACGTCGTGATCATGGGCCACGCGCTCAACGAGCTCTTTCGCGGCCACGCGGCGCCCACGATCGACGCGCGGCGCGCCGACCTGCTCGAGGAGGCGCTCGGCCTCCTGTCTCCCGGCGGCTCGCTCGTCGTCGTCGAGCCGGCGCTGCGCGACACGTCGCGCGCCCTGCTGCGAGTCCGCGACCTGCTCGTGGCCCGCGGCTACGCCATCCGGGCCCCGTGCCTCTTCCGGAGCGCGTGCCCGGCGCTCGTGAAGGAGACCGACTGGTGCCACGCCGAGCGCCCGGTCGAGCCTCCCCCGCTCGTCGCGCAGGTCGCGAAGGCGGCCGGGCTGCGGCGCGAGGCCGTGAAGATGAGCTACCTGGTCGTCGCGCCGAAGGGTGACGCGTGGGCCGAGCCACCGGCCGGGCGCGTCTTCCGGATCGTCTCGGAGCAGCTGTCGTCGAAGGGGCGGCTCCGCTACATGGGCTGCGGCCCCGAGGGGCGGATGGGGCTCGCGCTCCAGGAGAAGCACGTCACCGACGCGAACCGCCGCTTCGAGAAGCTCCTCCGCGGCGACGTGATCGAGGTCGCGGGAGGCGAGCCGCGCGGCGACGGCGTGGCGCTCGGCGCGGAGAGCCGGGTGCGGATGGTCGCCAGCGCCGGCCGGCCGGTGCCGCCTCCCACGGGATCTCCCCTATCCCCGCCGGGGGAGAGCGCCACCACTGGTGAGAACATCCCCTCTCCCCCACCGGGGGAGAGGGTAGGGTGAGGGTGACGTTCAACAGCGCGCTGCTTGCCGTCGCCCTCGCCGCCGCCCCGCACCCGGCGCAGGCGGCGATCGCCCTCTCCCCCTGCCAGCTCTCGCACCCTCTCGCCCCCGCGCAGGTGGCGGCGCGCTGCGGGACGCTGGAGGTCCCCGAGGACCGGGCGCGCCCCGGGGGCAGGAAGATCGCCCTGGCGATCGCGGTGATCGACGCGGAGTCGCCCAAGCCGGCCCCCGACCCGGTCTTCGTCCTCGCCGGGGGGCCCGGCCAGGCGATCCGCGAGGTCTTCCCGATCCTCGGCCCCGCCTTCGGCCGCATCGGGCGCGCCCGCGCCCTGGTGCTGGTGGACCAGCGCGGGAC
>JBAVTL010000427.1:0-14720 GCA_049696175.1 Anaeromyxobacteraceae bacterium | reverse complement strand
CGTCCGGGGTGCGGACGCCGGCGCGGGTCTCCTGGGCGGGCGGGGGCAGATCTGGCCGCGAGATCCTCGGTGCCGCGGCGCAGGCCGGGAGGAGCAGGGCGAGCGCGGTGGGCACCAGGTTGCGCGGCGACATCGATTGCGGATGGTATCGGCGCCGGGGACGCCGTCCACTTTTCGGCCCTTCGCTTCGCCGTGAGTGAACGAAGCCCGCCGGCGAGGGGACGGTTTGACCCCCGCGATATCGCCTGCTAGGTTCACCTGAACGCATGTCCCGTCGATACACACTGCAACCGCAGCCCCGCCCCTCCGGGTCCCTCGGGTACGAAGGGCTGCTCAACGAAGAGCAGATCGCCGTCGTCGAGGCGGGTGAAGGGCCGGTCCTCGTGGTCGCCGGCGCCGGCTCCGGCAAGACGCGCACGCTGACGTGGCGGGTCGCGCGGCTGGTCCACGGCGGGGTCGCGCCAGAGTCGGTGCTGCTGCTCACCTTCACCAACAAGGCCGCGCGCGAGATGCTGCGCAGGGTCGAGGAGGTGGCCCGCGTCGACACGCGGCGGATCAGCGGAGGCACGTTCCACCACGTCGCGCACCAGGTCCTGCGCGAGCACGGCGAGCAGCTCGGCTACCAGCGGGGGTACTCGATCCTCGATCGCGAGGACTCCCGGGACGTGATGAGCGCGGCCGTCGCCGACTGCGGGCTGGCGGTCGGCGCGAGGCGCTTCCCGAAGGCGGACGTGCTCATCGATCTCGTGTCCATGGCGGTCAACACCCAGACGCCACTCGTCGACGTGCTCGCCGAGCGCCGCCCGCAGTTCCTGCCGCTCGGCGACGACGTCCTCCGCGTGGCGCGGCGGTACGCCGAGCGGAAGCACTCGCTGAACGCGATGGACTTCGACGACCTGCTCATGAACTGGAAGATCCTGCTCGCGGAGCGGGAGCCGGTCCGGCGGGTCCTCGCCGAGCGCTTCCGGCACGTCCTCGTCGACGAGTACCAGGACACCAACCGGCTCCAGGGAGACGTGGTGGACCTGCTGGTCCAGGACCATCGCAGCCTCTGCGTGGTCGGGGACGACGCGCAGAGCATCTACTCGTTTCGCGGGGCCCACTTCGCCAACATCCTCGAGTTCGAGAAGCGCTACCCGGACGCGCGCAGGTACGCGCTCACGATCAACTACCGGTCGACTCCCCAGGTGCTCTCGCTCGCCAACGCGTCGATCGCGGCCAACGTCCGGCAGTTCGAGAAGGAGCTGAAGAGCGTGCGCCCCGACGGCGCGGCGCCCGCGGTGGTGCCGTGCCGCGAGGTGCAGCAGCAGGCCGCCTTCGTGGCCCAGCGCGTCCTGGAGCTCAGGGACGAGGGGATCCCGCTGCCGGAGATCGCGGTCCTCTACCGCGCGCACCACCACTCGATGGAGATCCAGTTCGAGCTGGCGCGGCGCGGCATCCCGTTCGTCGTCCGCAGCGGCGTGCGCTTCTTCGAGGCGGCGCACGTGAAGGACGTGCTGGCCCACCTGCGCTTCGCCCGCAACCCGGGGGACGAGCTGGCGCTCAAGCGCTGCATGCGCCTCACGCCCGGCGTCGGCACGGCGACGGCCGAGGCGGTCTGGGGCGCCTTCGCGGCGAGGCGGCAGCGCGGCCAGGGTGCGGTCGAAGAGCTCCTCTCGCCGGAGGTCTCCTCCCACGTCCCGCCCAAGGGGCGGCCGGGCTACCGGCGGCTGGTGGAGCTGCTCCGGGCGCTGGCCCGCCCGCCCACCAGCGACCTCCCGGGAGAGGCGATCGAGAAGGTGCTCGACGAGGGGTACGAGGAGCACCTCCGCGCCGAGTTCCTGAACGCCGACGCGCGGGTCGAGGACATCCGGCAGCTGGCCGAGTACGCGCGCGGTTACGAGGACACCGAGGCCTTCCTCGCCGAGGTGGCGCTCCTGAGCGAGCTCTCGGCGGAGACGGTCTCGGAGGGCGGCGAGCCCGACGAGAAGATGGTCCTCTCGTCCGTCCACCAGGCGAAGGGGCTCGAGTGGCGCGCGGTGTTCGTGGTCTGGCTCGCCGACGGCCGCTTCCCCAGCGCGCAGGCGCTGCGGGACCGCGACGGCGAGGAGGAGGAGCGCCGGCTCTTCTACGTCGCGTGCACGCGCGCGAAGGACGAGCTCTACCTCACCTATCCGATCGTCGCCGCGCCGCGGGACCGGGAGCGGGTGGTGATGAAGGCCTCGCGCTTCCTGGAGGAGCTCCCGCCCGAGCCCGAGCTGTACGAGCGATGGCAGCTGGAGGAGGGGATCGCGCCGCCGCTCCTCGGGCCATGAACACGGCACGCGGCCGGCGGCCAGCGAGTTCGGGGCGGGGCGAGGGTGTGCTAAGGATCGGGCGACATGGCCGACCCCCGCGACAAGTCCATCATCGGCATCGATCTCGGGACCACCAACGCGTGCGTGGCGCACGTCCGCGCACGGATCCCGAAGGTCGTGCCGACCGATCGCGGGAACCTGATCCTGCCGACCGTTGTGGCGCTGACCGATCGCGGAGACATGCTCGTGGGCGGCGCGGCGAAGGACCAGCTGATCGTCAACCCGAGGAACACCATCTACGGCGCGAAGCGGCTCATCGGGCGGAAGTGGAACTCGAAGGTCGTCCAGGAGCTGCGCAGCTACTACAGCTACGACATCGTCGAGGGGCCGACCGGGGACGCGGCGGTCTCGCTGGGCGGGAAGGTCCTCGGCCTGCCCGAGGTGAGCGCGATGATCCTCGCGCACATCAAGAAGATCGCCGAGGCGTTCCTCAAGAAGCCCATCGACTCGGCCGTCATCTCGGTCCCGGCCTACTACTCCGACGCGCAGCGGCAGGCGGTCCGCGAGGCCGGCAGGCTCGCCGGCTTCGACGTGAAGCGGATCGTGAACGAGCCGACGGCCGCCGCGCTCGCGTATGGCTTCAGCCGGGGGCTCGACCAGAAGATCCTCGTCTACGATCTCGGCGGCGGCACCTTCGACGTCTCGGTCCTGCAGCTGACGGGCAACGTCTTCGAGGTGCTGGCGACCGGCGGCGACACGTTCCTGGGCGGCGTCGACTTCGACAACCGGATCATCGACTGGGTGCTCGAGGACTTCTGGCACAAGCAGAAGCTCGATCTGGCGCAGTCCCCCATCGCGATGCAGCGGGTGAAGAGAGGGGCGGAGGCGGCGAAGATCGACCTGACGCTGATGCCGAACGTCGTCATCGACCTCCCCTACATCGAGGAGCGGAAGGGGAAGCCGGTGGACGTCCGGATGCCGCTCTCGCGCCAGCAGCTCGACGAGCTGACGATGGACCTGGTCGAGCGGACCTTCCTCATCTGCGACCAGGTGCTGGCGGAGAAGGATCTCGGCCCTGGCGACATCGACGAGATCATCCTGGTGGGCGGCCAGAGCCGCATGCCGCTCGTGCAGCAGAAGATCCTGGAGCACTTCGGGAAGCCGCCTCGCAAGGGGGTCCACCCCGACGAGTGCGTCGCGCTCGGCGCGGCGCTGCTCGCCGATTCGCTCGACACGATCGACTCGGTGACCCTGGTCGACGTGCTCTCGATGCCGATCGGGATCGCGCTGCCCAACAGCCACTTCCGGCGGATCCTCGACAAGAACACGACCATCCCGTCGAACAAGTCCTTCCGGCTGCCGCCGCCGCGGGAGCCCGGCCAGCCGATCGAGATCGACATCTACCAGGGCGACTCGGATCTCATCGTCGACGACGAGTACATCGGCTCGATCCGGCTCCCGGCCGCCGCGACCGGCAGGCGGATCGACTTCAAGCTCGACGAGGAGTGCCTGCTCAAGGTGACCTTCGACGATCCCGAGAAGGGGATGACCGAGGTGAGGCTGGCGACGCGGGACACGCCGGATCAGCTCAAGAGGGCGCTGGCCGAGGACAAGGCCCGGCGCGACGAGCGTGCGAGCGCCGCCGACGCGGCCGCCGCCGGCGACGAGCGCAAGGGGGGACTCTTCGGCTGGCTGAAGCGGGGGCCGTGATGGAACGGAAGAGGGGGCTCGCGGCTGAGCTGCTGGAGTTCGGCGTGAAGCTCGCGATCGACGCGTCGGAGAAGCTGCTCGGCGATCCCAGGGGTCAGGAGGCGGTCTCGGCCGCCTCGGAGCTGGCGCAGAAGGCGCTGCGGAAGCTCGAGGAGCTCCAGAAGACCGCGGCGCGCGTGGCGGGCGGTGGTCCCAGCCGCGAGGAGCTTCGGGAGCTCGAGGAGCAGGTGGAGCGGATCCAGCGCCAGGCGCGCGAGCTGAGCGCCCGGCTAGACGCGATGACGCGGGCCCAGCGCGCGGGGCAGCCGGCGCCGAAGTGGCGCGATCCGGAAGACCCTCGTTGACACTGCTGGGGTGCGACGGCATACTCCGCCGCCTCGCAGAATCGGGCGCCTAGCTCAGCGGTAGAGCACCGCCTTCACACGGCGGGGGTCGCAGGTTCGAAACCTGCGGCGCCCACACAGAAGGGCCGGGAACTCCACGGGAAACCGGGAGCCCCGGCCCTTCGTCTTTGGGGCAGGTGCCCGTGGATTCTCCGCGCCATTCGTCGCCGCTCCTTCACCCTCGGCGCGTGACACCGAAAGTCCCTGAAACCACGCGTACTTGTCACGTACGGTAAAATCATGCTTGACGGATAGGAAAGCAGTCTGAAAGTGTGCCCCCAAGACGGCACGACAATGGTGACCTCGTCGAAAGGCGAGCAGGCAAAGGTCCGGACCCACGCGGTCCCAGGGCCGACCGAACGCCGGAGCGCGGGACTCACGCGCCCCCGGAAGCGATGTTGATCGGGGGGCGAGGATGCGCGCAGCACCTGGGGCTCTACTCTTCGCCGTCCTGTCCGCGGCCTGTGGCGGAGGCGACCGCACGAGCAAACCCGCGGTTCCTCATACGGCGTCCGCGGCCATCGGCACGTACGAGGACGGCTCAGGCCGCCTCGGGATCGCCGCGCTCACCACCATTCGACGCGAGGGCGGGGCCGGGCCGGACGTCGACTGGCAGCTCGAGCTCGAGCGAGACGGCGCACCGCTCGGCGCCCCAGCGATCTACGCCGCGGGGGCGACATACTCCGTCACCTCCTTTCCAGACGTCGCGCCGGCGGCCGGCACGACCTACGCGGTCACCGCGGCAGGCGATGGGTACTCGCTGTCGTCGTCGGCGATGCTCGGGTACGAGCCGTCGCTCCCGACACCGTCCGTAGCGCTCGCGCTCGATGGCGGCAGCCTCGGTTGGGCCGCGGTCGCCGGCGCGGCGGCCTATTCCTGTGTCCTGACCTCCGGCGGGGCGGTCCACCTGCAACAGGTCTCGACGACCACCGGCTGCGACGTCGCCGCTCTTCCCGAGGGCTCCTTCCTGGCGTCGATCCAGGCGCTCAGCGCGGATCCGGAGGCGCTGGGCGTGGGCGCCGCCCCGGCCATGCCAGCGACCTTCGATGTCTCCCATGTGCGGCTCGGGCTGCTGCGGCGCGCGTCGAGCGCATCCCTCGTCCTGCGCGCCGCCGGAGGGCGCGTCGACTACGGCCTGGTTCCGGGGCTGGCCATCTGGGTCGGCCTCGCGGGGCCGAACGGCGCCCCGGATGGTGGCGCGTGGTCGATAGAGGTCACAGGCCCCAACCTTCCTGCGTCCAATCCCCTCCGCTTCGATATTCAGGCCAACTTCACCTGGCGAGTTGTGTGGGCCTACGGGCTCTCGCCGGATCCCGGGCTCTACACGCTGGTCGCCACCAATGGCGTCGAGTCGGTCACGACGAGGTTCGCCATCGCGCCGCCCCAGCCGCTGCCACTCCCCGGCGGCGTCTCCGCCACCGGTCAGCAACGGGGCGCCGCCCGTGTGACCTGGAGCCCGGTCGAGGGCGCGAAGGCCTACTTCGCCGCGGCCTGGCTGGGGAACTCCTTCGTCGCAGGGCAGTGGGTGACCGGCACGTCCGCGGACTTCCTCGATGGGACCTTCGCGCGGGGCGTCACCTACGACGTCTTCGTCGCCGCGGTTGACGTGGACGTCACCGCAAACGCAGCGCCGACCCGCGTCTCCGCATCCGAGAACAGCTACACGCCGGCGAGCTTCACCGCGCCGTGATCCGAGGGGGCCCATCCATGCTCAGCACTCAGCGAATCCTCGCCCTTTCGTTCCTCGCCGCGCTCGGGCTCTCCGCCTGCAACCGGTCCTCGTCGTCGTCATCGGCGACGACCGGTCCCAACCCAGGCCCAACGATGCGGCTGTCGGCCTCCAGCGTGAGCAGCTCGGCAGGTGCAGAGCTCCAGCCGATCGCCGACCGCGACACGACGACCGGGCTGAGCGTCAGCGGGACGCTCGACGTCGTCGTGCGCTTCGACCACGCCGTCGAGATCCGGGCGGTGAAGGCGCACGGTGAGGGCATCACCGTCGCGCTGCCGGGGCGCGGCGAGGTCGGTCTCACGGGAGGGTGGTCGACGCTGTCGCTTCCGGAGCCGCTCACCACGAAGGAGGTGACACTTCACCTCAGCGGCACAGGAGCGGCGCCGATCCTGCACGAGGTCGAGGTGTGGGGCGCGGGGCGGGCGCGCTCCCCGCGGAACGTCCAGGCGATGGCCGAGGCCACGAAGACAAACGCGATCGCCTTCGAGGACGTGCGGGTCCTGGCGGCCACGCCCGCCGCGGCGACGCTCGATCCCGCGGAGAGCAGCGGCAACGCCCGCTGCCTGCGCGCCACCTTCCCCAACGTCAACGTGGCTGGCGCCCGGCGTGCCTACCTCGTCTACGAGGCTTACGTGCCCCGCGCCTTCGCGCTCGAGCGGATCCTCGATGGCGACGCGGTGACTGGCGGCCTCTGGGTGGGGAGCGTCGCGGCGGCACGGACGCTGGTGGACGAGCTGGACCCGGAGCGGCTGGGAGCGGCCGGTGGAGTCGTCCTGTGCGTGCCGCCTGAGGCGACCGGGAAGGTCCAACTCTCGGGTCTCCGGCTGCTCGTGGTCGCAGACGACGGCCTCGACCTCTTCGACCGCGAGACGCACCTGAGGTTGTCGAGCGCGGTGGACGGCGAAGCGACGCCCACGGCGGTCTTCGGGACGATCGAGCTCTCGCTCGACCGAGCGACCTCGCTGGATGCTGGCTCCGTCCGGCTAGGAGCGGCGCCCGTGACCCTCACGGCGCTGGAGCTGCTGGAGGCGGACACCTGGAGGCGCGAGGCGAACGTCGAGCTCGCGTCGGAGTCGAGCACGCTCCCCGTCGCGGGGCGCGAGGCGAGCGCGTTGCGGCTCCTCTTCCCAGCGCCTGCGCGGGCCGACCTGCCGGCGGCGAGCCTGGCGGAGGTGTCTGTCGCGGGCAGCGGCGTCGGGCCGAGGGTCGGCGCCGCCCGGCTGGTCCTCACCGCGCCCCACCTCACGTTCGAGGGGGGACGTGAGGTGGGTGAGCGGTTCGGCGATCGTGCGTGGATCGCGGGCTGGGCGGAGTCGCCTGCCGGTCGCGGACGCGTGGAGATCGGCGGGGCCGAGGTGGGGGTGGATGGTGCGTTCGGCGTCGCGCTCGACCGGCCCGCGACCGCGCCGTCACCGTGGACGGTCGAGGTGCGCGCCATCTTCCCCGACGGAGCCGTGGTCACCCGGACCGTGGTCCTCGATCGAGACGGCGCTGCGGAGCTGCAGAAGGAGAGCGCGTCCGGAGCGACTTCGCTCTCCGACGCCGCGCGCTTCGGGCGTGAGAACCAGACCGCCTGGGGGAAGATCGACCCGGAGGCGGGCGGGAAGGTGTTGCTGGGGACGGACGTCACGTTCGAGGCTGGAAAGGGTGCGGTCGCGAAGGCGACGAACGTCGGTGTCACGCGAAAGGGGCCGGAGGAGATCCCGCCCCTCGAAGCCGGCATGGTGAACGTGACGGCGCCGGCCAACGGCGCCTATCGCTTCCTGCCGAAGGGGCAGAAATTCGCGACGCCCGTGCGCGTCGGTCTCCCTTACGACCCGACGCTCCTGCCGGAGGGGGTCGCGCCGGAGGAGATCCAGACCTGGTTCTACGACGAGGTCGCGGAGCAGTGGACCGCGCTCCCGCGCGTCGAGCTCCAGCGCACCACGAACCGGGTGGTGAGCGAGACGACCCACTTCACCTTCATGATCAACGCGGTGCTCGTCCTCCCGGAGCACCCGGGGCCTTCATCGTTCAACCCGAACTCCATCAAGGACCTCAAGGCGTCCGACCCCTCCGCGGGGATCGATCTCCTCGCGCCTCCCGGCGTGAACAACATGGGGACCGCCCAGGTCGGGCTTCCCATCCGCCTTCCCGCGGGGCGCGGCGCCTACCAGCCCGAGCTGCGCTTCTCCTACGACTCCGGTGGCTCCAACGGTTGGCTTGGCGTCGGCTGGGATCTCTCGACCTCGAGCGTCCAGATCGACACGCGCTTCGGGGCGCCCGAGTACGGCGCCAGCGAGCCGCGGTACCTCCTCGACGGCGAGCAGCTCGTCCCGACGAGCGAGGCGCCTGCCTGTCTGGACGGTACGGCTGGCGCGCGGTATCGCGCCCGGGTGGAGAAGAGCTTCCGGCGGATCCTCCGCTGCGGGAGCGGCCCGACGACCTACTGGTTCCAGGTGCAGGACAAGCAGGGAAACCTGTACGTGTACGGCAGGAGCGGCTCGGCGCGGCTCAGCGACTATGACGGCCTGGCCAACATCGGCGGGTGGTTCCTGGAGCGCGTCGTCGACACCAACGGCAACCTGACGCAGTTCGTCTACGACACCGACACGAAGGATCGTCCCACCGTCCGGCACCAGAACCAGACGGCGGCCACGCACGCGGAGGACTTCCGTCAGCTCTACCTGAGCAGCATCCAGTACACGGGGCGTGCATACGGTGCGACGCGGGAGCCCTTCGCGACGTCGGAGGGCGGGCACTACCACGTCGAGCTCGTGAGCGAGCGCGACACGCGCGGCCGCTACCTGGATCGACCGGACGAGATCACCTCGGGCCGGCTCGGCTTCAAGACGGTGCTCCGACGGCGACTCAAGTCGATCCTCGTCCAGCTCGATCGGGATGGCAGGACCGACACCATCCGCGAGTACCGGCTCTCCTACGAGCGGAAGGCAGAGAGCTTCTGGAAGTCGCGCCTGACGAAGGTGGAGCTCTTCGGCGCCGGGGAGGAGACGACGCGGAAGCTCTTCTACACCCACACCTTCTCCTGGTTCGACGCCGTCACGGCGCCGGGGGCCAGCGCCCTCACCTACCAGGATGCCTTCGCGTCGCCCGTGGCCTGGACCTTCAAGGAGGCTCCGGACGACCTCTCGCTCTCCCACGGGGAGGAGAGCGGCTGGTCGATCCACGGCTACGTCGGGATAGGCTTCACCTACGACAAGATCAGCGGCACTGTCGGCGGCCGAGTCGGGCGTACGCAGCACGAGACGGTCACGAAGAGCCTGCTGCTGGACGTCAACGGCGACGGTCTCCCCGATCGCGTCACGGAGGGAGCGGGGGGGTACGACGTCCGCTTCAACAGCAGCACCCGTGCCCTCGCCTCCAGCCCTCGCGAGCTGCGCCGCGCGTTGCCGGCCGGGGATCCGGCCGACGGCGGGACGCTCCCCGTGCCGCTCCCCACGCTGGGCAAGGAGGAGGGGAAGGGGTGGAACGCAGCGCTGCAGGCCTCCCTGGGCCCCGTCTCCGCCAACGCGGGCTACTCCCATTTCTCGACCAAGACGACTGAGTTCCTGGGTGACGCCGACGGCGACGGGCTCGTGGACGTCGTGCAGGAGTCGGGCGTCCTCCTGAGCCAGCACCGATCGGGGTCGGCGAAGGCGTTCACCTTCGCGCCGATGGTCACCGGCACCAGCCTCGCGAGCACCCCCACCGGGACCAACCCCGATCAGCAGGCGCTGGAGGAGAGCATCAAGAAGCAGATCAAGCCCTCCGACGCCGTCCTGGAGTGGATCGCGCCGTTCAAGGGGCGCGTGGACGTCAACGGCGACCTCTCCTTCGTGGACCGTGTCCAGCCCTCGCCGCTGCCGGCGAAGCGGGATGGCGTCCGGGTTCAGGTCTTCACCTGGGACGGAGACCGCGCGTCCCAGGCGACGAAGGTCTTCGAGAAGGTGAAGACGCACGCCGATGCAGGCGTGCCGATGCCCGTCGGCGTCGCCAGCCTGGATGTCTCCCCCGGGATGCGCGTCTTCATCGTCCTCTCGACCCTCGCCGACTTCCCGGTGGATCTTGCGGTCCCGTCGCCGCTGGAGGACGTCCAGTTCTCGCCGACGATCTCCTACACGCACCTCGGGGACTGCGCGGTCACCTGGTGCAGCCCGCTCGACGCCGAGCAGCAGGGGCGCGTCGAGCCGAACGGCGCCGCCACGTTCTACTTCGACCAGGCCCGTGACTTCCGGATCGCCGGCCAGCCTGCGCCGTCGGTCTCCATCCCTGCCACTGGCACGCTCCGGGTCGAGACCTCGCTCGCGAAGCTGCCGTCCACGGACGAGATCCGCGTCTGCGTCCAGCGCTTCTCGCAGACCGCGGAGGTGAAGGATCTCCGCTGCGAGGAGAGGAGCGCGGGCTTCGACAACCTCATGGACGAGACCTTCGGCGCCGGAGCCTCGGGGACCTTCCCGCTCTCAGGGACCTTCACGGTCACGGCGGGTGAGAAGCTGGTCTTCCGGATCCAGACCGACCTTCCGATCGATCCCGCGGCGGCAGACTGGGCGATCACGGGCCACATGGAGACCGCCTGCGGCATCGGCCCCAACGGATGCGAGGCGCCGCCGCCAGAGCTCGCCGAGGTGATGTCGTTCACGGCGGACGCATGGTTCCCGGTCCACATCCCGATGATGACGTACCGGAGCCCCTACCCGGACAGCGACGTCTCGGCCCCTCCTGACGACCACCCGCTGCAGCCGTGGGTGGCGCCGGAGGCCGGAACGATCAAGGTCTTCGTCAACCCATGGCTGGTGTGGGTGGGCCACTCCGCACCGGCGTTCTGGACCAGCTTCAGGCAGTCCGACTCGCTCTTCGTGGCGGCACGCACCGCCAAGACGTTGATCGTGAAGAAGCGCTTCGATCAGCTCTACAGGACGCCGTACGCGCCGATCACCGAGGAGCTGCATGTCGAGGCGGGCGAACGCGTCTTCTTCGAGATCTACTCGGATGCCTCCTTCGACGCCGGATGGGCGCCGGGCGTGACGTTCACGTCGGACGCGACCGGCTTCGCCTCGTCCGAATCCGTGACCGTCAACACGCGGTATTCGGCGATCTGGTCGTCGGACGGGAAGACGAAGACCAGCGTCCGCTCGCGCTTTGGCGGTGGCCACCACCTGTTCCACTACGGCGCCTGGCACGCAGCGAACGACCAGGATCTGGATCCCAGGCGGCTCTACAAGAAGGTGGACGCGAGCACCCAGGACGACATGGAGGCCGCCTACAAGGACCCGAGCTCCGGCGTCGAGGACACCGCCCATGTCGCGTCGCCGCTCGTGCCGAGACGGCTCGGGACCTGGGTCTCGAAGAGCGAGCCCGGGCTCGCCCCGCGCGTCCCGTCCTTCGTGAGCAAGGAGGGGGCGACCTTCATCTCGGCTGGGGTCTGGCACGCCTCGCGAGAGGGCGAGTTCGTCCAGCAGGGTGGTGGGACGGGGAAGACGACGTCGCTGACGGCGATGTTCGCGTTGGGGCCGGCGCTTCGCCAGAGCGCGGGCGAGTCCACGTCGCTCTCCGCGGGCGTCTCGGTCGGCGCCGTCGGCGTGAGCCTCAACGTCGCCAAGGGAACGAGCTACCAGAAGACCGACGTCCTCGACATGAACGGCGATCGCGTGATCGACGTGATCTCCCGGGCGGACGACGGGACGGCCGTTCGCGTGACCGACATCCGCGACCCGAGCAGGCCCGGCCTCCAGCGGGGCGCGGAGAGCGTCCGCCTCCGCCTGAGCAAGGACGGCTCGGCCAGCCTCGGGCTCGGTGTCTCCGATCCGTGGCGCCGCATGTCCGACGACGGTGTCGTGGAGGCGCTCGTCGCCATGTACCCGTCGGTCGGCGGTGGCATCGGCGTCAACTTCAGCTCGACGGAGCGGGAGCTGGCCGACGTCAACGGCGACGGCCTGCCTGACGAGGTCTCCCGCGACGGCGGCTGCTTCCGGGTTCGCCTCAACCTCGGCACCCACTTCGCCGCGAACGCGGACTGCGTGCCGGTGGGCGACTGGAGCGAGGGGAACCTCGACGAGCTGGCGGGGAGCCTCGCGGGCTCTCTCGGGGACGACGTCGTGTCGCCGAATCGGGTGCGCAAGACCACCTCGATCAGCCTCAACTCCAACGCCGGCTTCACGCTCTACGAGAACTACGGCGCCTCGGTGAACTGGGACTCGAGCGTCGCGGCGACCGGCGTCTCGCTCGCGGACATCAACGGCGACGGCCTGCCGGACTACGTCCGCAAGACCACAGGCAAGGACCACTTCACGGTCCGGCTGAACAACGGCTTCGGGTTCGACGAGGAGGTGCGGCTCCCCGTCGAACAGTGGCCGGACTCGGTGACGCAGCCCTGGCTGCGCGACTCGGGGCTCGCGGCCGGCGTCAACAAGGTGCTCCGCCTCGTCAACGGCGAGACGCCCAGCGTCGACGCCGTGGACGCGAGCGGGACCTATGGCGAGGTGCCGTCGGTCGGCTTCGTCTTCTCCTGGGGCGTCGGGCCGGTGGGGCCGCTGACGCCCTGGCTCCACTTCTCGGTGGGGGGCGACAAGACCTTCAAGCGCGTCTCCGGCTTCGCCCTGGGGCTCCAGGACATGGACGGCGACGGGCTCGCCGATCACGTGCTCAAGGCCGAGAAGAACCCCGGCAGCAACAACGAGGCGATCTGGGTGAGGCTCAACCAGCTCAAGAAGGGGAACCTGCTCAAGGCGGTCGCGCGGCCGCTCGGCGGGAGCTTCGAGCTGGACTACAAGCGGACCGGAAACACGGTCGCGATGCCGGAGAGCCGCTGGGTCCTCTCCAACGTCGTCGTTCACGACGGGGTCGCCGACGGGAATCCCGGCCACGACATCGCGACGTCGTACGACTACGGGGACGGCCGCTACCACCGCTACGAGCGCGACTTCCTCGGCTTCGACAAGACCACCGAGACCCGCGCCGACGGGACCAGGGTGGTGCGCACCTTCTTGAACGACTCCGTCCTGAAGAAGGGGCTCCTTCTGACCGAGACGCTCTCGGACGCCTCGGAGCGTGGGGGCCGGGTGCTGGCGGTGACGTCCAATACCTGGTCGGCGCCGTCGCGCTTCAGCGACACCGACGCACGCCCCCTGCCGTTCATCGACCCGTGCCGCGAAGCGGCCCCGTTCTTCTTGAGACCGACGCTCGACGAGTGGTGTGGCTCGCACGTCATCACGCTCGACACGGTCAAGCAGGAGCAGCACGAGACCTCGGGGAACGCGGACGCCAAGCTGGTGACCCAGCAGAGCTATACGTACGACCCGCTGAACGGGAACGTGAAGACCTTCACGGATCTCGGCGACGCCGACCCGCTCAACACCGGCGACGACCTCTACGCGGAGGTCTCCTACGCCCAGGACGAGGCGGCCACGGCGTTCTACTCGGTGGCCAGGCCCTTGGACATGGTGGTCAAGAACCACGCCGGTGACGCGGCCTTCCTCCGGAAGCGCTCCGGCCACTACGACGCGCGCGGAAACCTCGACTACCTGCAGTCCTTCCTGGACGAGACGAGGAACGTCCGCGTTGACCTGTCGTGGAACGCGGACGGGCGGCTCTTCGAGGTGCATCAGCCCGAGGTGACCCAGAACGGAGAGACGCGCCGCTATTGGGTCCGCTACCACTACGACACGAGCGGCGTCACCCGCACCTACCCGACGATGGTCGAGGACGCGCACGGCTACGGCTCCGCGGCCGTCTACGACGAGCGCTTCGGCGAGGTCGAGAGGACGACCGATCTAAACGGCAACGTCACGCGTCGCGTCCTCGACGCCAACGGCCGGATCACCAAGGTCTTCGGGCCGTACGAGACGCTCGTGCCTGCGGTCCAGGTCGAGTACGCGCCTGACGCGAGGCCCTCGCGCGCTCGGACCCGCAACCTGCTGCCCAACGGCGGCGGCTGGCTCGACACCTTCGTCTACATGGACGGCATGTCGCGCGTCGTCCAGACACAGAAGACCGCGCAGGTGCAGGCGAGCGGCCCCGCGGTGGCGGCCAGCGGGCGGCAGCGCTTCGACGTGATGGGGCGCGTGAAAGAGCAGGGGATCACCTACCTGATCCTCGGCGCGGACCCGGGCTTCCGCGAGGACGCGCCGCTCTACAAGACGACCTCCACGTACGACGTGCTCGGCCGCAAGGTGCAGACGATCGAGCCGAACGGCGGCGTCTACCAGATGGCCTACGACCTCGCGCGCTCCGCCGGTGACTCCTTCCTGCGGCGCCGCGCGACGGTGGTCGATCCGCTCGGGAAGACGCGGGTGATGTACCGGCGGCTCGACGACAAGATCTCCGCGGTGGAGGAGCACATCGACTCGCTGGCCCACACGACGCGGTACCAGTACGACCCGATGGGCGACCTGCGCGTCGTGATCGACGCGAAGAAGAACGAGACGCACGTCGAGTACGACAGGCTCGGCCGGCGGACGCAGCTCAAGAGCCCCGACGCGGGGACGACCGACTTCGTCTACGACGACATGGGCAACCTCGCGTCGCGCGAGGACGGGAACCTGCGGGACGCGAAGGTGAAGGTCAGGTACGAGTACGACTACGACCAGCTCATCGCGGTCCAGAAGCCCTTCGGGACCGACGTGAAGTACGAGTACGGTCCGCCAG
>JBAVTL010000426.1:0-3377 GCA_049696175.1 Anaeromyxobacteraceae bacterium | reverse complement strand
TCCAGGAGGGACGCCAGCTCCGCCTCGTCCGGGAGCGGCAGGCGGATCACGGCCGTCTCGGCCTCGATCCCCTCCGGGAGGACGAGCCGGGGGGCGACGATGACGAGGCAGCGCCCCTCGGCGGCGTAGCGCGGGATGAGGTCGCGAAGCCGGCGCGCGACGGCGTGGCTCTCCAGCGCGTGGTGGAAGTCGAGCGCCACGGCGAGGACCGGCGCCGGCGCGGCCGCGAGCGCGTCGAGCATCGCGACCGGGTCCTTGGCGTGCGGCGCGATGGGGGCGAGCCCCCGGTGTGGAGACCAGACGCCGACCTGCGCCTCGAAGGCCTCCCCCGCGCTCTCGCAGAGCGCGACGGCGCGGTCCTCCTCCGGCGTGACGACGTAGACGACGGGGGTCCCGGCGGCCCAGAGCTCGGCGATCTCGGTGGCGACGTTGCGCACGGTCACGGCGTTCCCTCCACGTCGGCGGTGGCGCGCATCGCCTCCTCGAAGGAGGTGACTCCCGCGGCCACCTTGCGGACCGCGTGCTCGCGGAGCGTCTGGAGCCCATCCTGGCGGGCGGTGCGGACCAGCACCTCGGGCGTGGCCCCCTCGGCGACGAGGTGCCGGATCCTGGCGTTGATCGGCAGGATCTCGAAGATCCCGGAGCGGCCGTAGTACCCGGTCATCCGGCACTTCGGGCAGCCCTGGCCGCGCCGCGCGAGGAGCTTGCCCGCGAAGTCCTCGGGGTGCGGGACGCCCAGGGCGTGGACCTCGTCGGCGGTGAGCGGGACGTCCACGGTGCAGCTGGGGCAGACCTGGCGCACCAGCCGCTGGGCGGCGACCCCCGTGAGCGTCGCCGCGATGAGGAAGCTCGGGACCCCCAGATCGCGCAGCCGCGCGATGGCACCTACCGCGTCGCTGGTGTGGAGGGTCGTGAGGACCATGTGGCCGGTGAGCGCCGCCTGCACGGCTTGCGTGGCCGTGTCCGCGTCGCGGATCTCGCCGACCATGATGACGTCGGGGTCCTGCCGGAGGACGTGCCGGAGCGCCTCGGCGAAGCCGGTGCCTGTCTTCGGGTTGGCGGCGATCTGGTTGAAGTCCTCGTGGACCATCTCGATGGGATCCTCGATGGTCACCACGTTCACCTCGGGCGAGGTGAGCGCCTGGAGCGCCGAGTAGAGCGTCGTGGTCTTCCCGCTCCCGGTCGGCCCGGTGACGATCACGAGCCCGTGCGGCCGCATGAGCCACCGCTCGAAGACCTCGCGCTCGTCGGGGAGGAAGCCCAGCTCCGAGAGGTCGCGCACGAGGACCGTCGGGTCCAGGACGCGGATGACGATCTTGTCGCCGAAGGTGGTCGGGATGGTCGAGACGCGCAGCTCCATCTCGGTCTCGCCGTGCGCGGTCCGGATCCGGCCGTCCTGTGGCTTGCGCACCGCGATGTCGAGCCGGCTCATGATCTTGAACCGGTTGGCGATCGCGCCGTGGACCCCCTTGGGCAGGCGGTGGATCGGGTGGAGGACGCCGTCGATCCGCATGCGGACGATCGACTCCTCGCGGCGCGGCTCGATGTGGATGTCGCTCGCGCGCTGTTCGAAGGCGTAGTGGAGCAGGTACTCCACCGCCGCGATCACCGGCTCGCTGGAGGCCTCCAGCGCGTCGAGCCCGCTCAGGTTGACGAACTGCTCCAGGTTCCCGACGTCGGACGCGCCCTCCTGCAGCTGGACCTGGGCGTCGCGGATCTGCTGCCGGAAGCCGTAGACCTCGGCGATGGCGCGGTGGATGTCGGCCGGCGACGCGAGGACGGGCTCGACGTCGCTCCCCACGAGGCCGCGGAGGCTCTCGAAGAGCTCGCGGTCGAAGGGGTTCGCGACCGCCACCACCAGCTTCTGCCCCTTCCGCTCCAGCGGCAGGACGCCATGCTTGCGCGCGAACGGGCGCGAGAGCGTGCGGGTGATGAGCTGCGCGTCCAGCTTGATGGTGTCGACCTTGCGCCAGGGGAGCCCGACCGCCTGCGCGAAGGCCTGCGTGATCCTGTCCTCGTCGAGCGGCTCGCCCGCACGCGTGGCGTCGCCGAACTTGAACGAGGCGAGCAGCTCCACGGGCGAGAGCTCGGACCGGCGCAGCGCGCGGCCACCGGAGCGGCTGGCCTGCTCGCGGAGCAGCCGCGCGCGCTGCGCGTTCTCGCGCGCGTAGGCGGTCCGCTTCTGGTCTTCGGTGATCAGCCCCTGCTTAGCGACGATGTCGGCGACCAGCTCGAGGTTGAAGTCGGTCGCCCTGTAGGTACGAGGCACGCGGGGAGTCTACCGCGCCTCCGGACGCAGGGTAATCCAAGGTTTGCCGCCCGACCGGGCGGCCGTCAGATGCTTCAACCGACTGGGCCGCAGCCGCCGCCGTGGGAGTGGCCGCCGCCGGCGCCGCCGCCATACGCCGCCGGCGCCGACATCTGCCGGCCGACCTTCTTCGACTTGCACGCCGGGCAGGCCACGTCGGCCTCGTCCGACCTCCGGACGATCAACTCCTCGAAGGTCTTGCCGCAGTCCTGGCAGGCGTACTCGTAGATGGGCATGGCGTGAAATAGAGCCACGAGCCCCCGGAAGGATTCAAGGCCCGAGCCGGGGACGCGCGTTAAATGGGAGTCGTCGTCTTCCACCAGGAGGTTCGCGTGCGGCCATCTCCGTCGAGCTTCAACTCCCAGGGCTACGCGCTGATGCGCGTCGTCGTCGGCTTCCTCTTCCTTTGGCATGGCGCCCAGAAGCTGCTCGGCTTCCCGCCGGGGATGCCGCCCGGCGTTCCCGCCTTCATCACCTACGTGGCCGGGCCGATCGAGCTCTTCGGCGGCGCCCTGGTCATGATCGGCCTCCTCACACGCGGGGCGGCCTTCCTGGCGAGCGGCCTGATGGCGTCCGCCTACTGGATGGCGCACGGCACGAAGGCCCTCCTGCCGATCCAGAACGGGGGCGAGGAGGCGGCGCTCTACTGCTTCGTCTTCCTCTTCATCGCGACGCAGGGTGCCGGGATCTGGAGCGTGGACGCGCTGCGGAGGCGCGGCTAGGAGCCCGTCGCCGCAAGGCTGTTCAGCGGCGCCACTGGATTCGCCCTTCTCCCCCGAGGGTTCGCTGACCATTCATCACTTCTTCGGAATTCGGGAGAGGCAACGGGAGGTTCGCGCGGCGCGGTTGGGTACGGCGCGGAAGGGTGCCGTCGCGCGGTGCGTATCCCCGCGGCTGAACGTTTCCGAGTCAGAAGCAGCTCATCAGGGGGGAGCGACGCGGAGCGCGCGCGGGTGGCGTGGCGCCTCTGAGTCGCCTGAGGTGATCGTCGCGTTCGCGCGGCGGCGGCGTCTCCCGCGATCGCGATCGACGCGGCGGTGCCGGCGGGACGCTCGTGAGCGCACCGGCG
>JBAVTL010000425.1:0-5747 GCA_049696175.1 Anaeromyxobacteraceae bacterium | reverse complement strand
AGCCGGACGCGGCCGTCGCCAAGGCGGCGGTCCCTGCGCCCATCCTCCTCGAGAAGGAGGTCCCGCCGCGGCCACCGCGCCCGGAGCTGCCCGACGTCGAGGCGGCGGTCTGGACCGGGGAGGCGCTGCGGATGGTGCGCGAAGGGCGTGGCCTCTCGATCCGCGAGCTCTGCGATCGGACCAAGATCACGCGCTACCACCTCGAGAACATCGAGGCGGATCGGTTCTCCGCGCTCCCCGCCCCGGTCTACCTCCGCGGGATCCTCGTCGCGGTGGCCCGCGAGCTCCGGCTGGACGGGCAGAAGGTGTCCCGCTCGTACCTGGAGCGGATGTGCGCCGGCGGCTCCGACCCCGTGAAGCCGCGGTGAGCGTGCCGGTTCGTTGACCTCACCGGCGACAGGACTTAGGATTTCGCCACAATGCCGCTCATCGAGTCACCCGAGCAAGCCATGCGCCTCGCACGCGCTATCTGCTCCGACGTGTCGCTGTACAACGAGGAGAAGATCGTCAGGGGCATCCAGCAGGACACCTTCTTCGACGCGATGAGGGACGAGCTCGAGGAGGGGCGTGAGCTCTACCGCTCCCGCGTCTCGCCGGACCTGTTCGCGAGGACCAACTTCTACGACCGCGCCATCGTCGACGTCATCCTGAAGGCCAAGGCGCACGTGAAGTCGAAGATCTGGTAGCGGCCGCCGGCCGCGCCGCCCTCCCGCAGTGAACGATCGCAGATCCGTCGTCGTCTCCGCCGCGCTCGCCGGCCTCCGCCTGGACGTCGCCGTGACGCGCGCGTGGAGCGACCTGAGCCGCGCCCGCGCACAGGCCCTCCTCGAGGGCGGTCACGTCACCCTCGGTGGAGTCGCCGCGAAGGCGTCGCACCGGGTCCAGGCCGGGGAGCGGCTGTCGCTCGAGGTCCCGCCCCCGGCGCCGTCCGGCCTCGTCGCCCAGGACCTCCCGCTCGCGGTCCTCCACGAGGACCCCGCGATCCTCGTCCTCGACAAGGCGGCCGGGATGGTCGTCCATCCGGCGCGCGGCTCCCCGCACTCGACGGTCGTCAACGCGCTCCTCCACCGGCTCGGCGCCGGCGCGCCCGGCGGCGACCGACTGGGGCTCGTCCACCGGCTCGACAAGGAGACCTCGGGCTGTCTCGTCGTCGCGCGGACGGCCGCGGCGCTCGCGTCGCTCCAGGCTCAGTTCAAGGGGCGGACGGTCGAGAAGACCTACCTCGCGCTCTGCCATGGCGCGCTCCCCGAGCGCGGCCGGCTCGACACCTTCTACGGCCGCCACCCGCGCGACCGGAAGCGCTTCACCGGACGGGTGCGCGGCGGCCGCCGCGCGATCACCGAGTGGGTCGTCCGCGAGCGCTTCGGCGACGCGGCGACGCTGGCCGAGGTCACGCTCCACACCGGGAGGACGCACCAGATCCGCGTCCACCTGTCCGAGGCGGGGCACCCGCTGCTCGCCGACGCGAGCTACGGCGGGAGGCGGCGCGAGGCGAGGCTGGACGAGGACGACGCCGTCCGGAGGGCTGCCGAGGCGGTGGGGCGCCAGGCGCTCCACGCGTGGCGGCTCGCCTTCGACCATCCCGTGTCGGGGGAGCGGGTGGCCTTCGAGGCGCCGCTGCCTGCGGATCTCATGCAGGCGCTTGCGATCCTCAGGGGCCCCCTCACCCTGACCCTCTCCCCCGGTGGGGGAGAGGGGAAGAAATCCAGCGTCAGTCCCCGAAGGAGATCCCGAGCTCGCGGCACGTCGTGACGGTGTCGCTGTCCACCGGGACGGTCTTGGTCTTGGCGATCACCTCGGTGATCGGGACCGCGACCATCTCCGGCGGCTGGTACGCGACCATGACGTTCCGCTTCCCCTCCGCGATGAAGCGGACCGCCGCCGCGCCGAAGCGGAGCGCCACGGCGCGGTCGAAGGTGGTCGGCGAGCCGCCGCGCTGCAGGTGACCCAGGACGAGCGAGCGCGTCTCACGCCCGCTCCGCTCCGCGATCTGCTTCGCCACCCACTCGGCCACGCCCCCGAGGAGGACCTCACGGCGGCCCACGTCGGTGTTGGGCTTCGTGATCGACTCGCCGCCGAGGGGCTTCGCCCCCTCGGCCGCCACGACGATCCCCCAGCGCTTCCCGTGGAGCTCGTCCTCCCGGAGCCGCTCGCAGATCTTGTCGATGTCGAAGGGGATCTCCGGGATCAGGATCACGTCGGCGGAGCCCGAGAGCCCCGAGTGGAGCGCGATCCAGCCGGCGTTGCGCCCCATCACCTCGACGACGAAGATCCGCTCGTGCGCGGCGGCGGTGGACTCGAGCTTGTCGATGGCCTCCGTCGCGGTGGCGACGGCGGTGTCGAAGCCGAAGGTCTGGAGGGTGCCCGCGAGGTCGTTGTCGATCGTCTTGGGGACGCCGATGACCGGGATGCCCTTCTGGGCGAACTGGTTCCCGAGCGTGAGGCTGCCGTCGCCGCCGACGGCGATGAGGACGTCGAAGCCGAGCCGCTTGAAGTTCTCGACGATGCGATCCGAGACGTCGTGGAACTCCACCTGGCCGGCGAGGTTCTTCACCGGGAGCCGGAACGGATCGCCGCGGTTGGTGGTGCCGAGGATGGTCCCGCCGTGCGCGACGATCCCGGCGACGCGGTCGGGGGTCAGCGGGACGATCTTGCTCGTGTCGAGCAGCCCGGCGTAGCCCGACTGGATCCCGAAGACCTCCCAGCCGCGGTGGTGGGCGGCGAGGGTGACCGCGTAGATGACGGCGTTGAGCCCCGGTGCGTCGCCGCCCCCCGTGTTGATCGCGATGCGCAACGCCTTCGTCATGCATCCCCCCTGTGACGGTCCATGGTCGAAGCTAGTCCGCTCTGCCTGCCTGCCGCAACCGTGGTCTTCCGCGCAGCCTCCTCGAACTGGATCTCGAGCCGGAAGATCACGGCCGGGACGCGCCTGCGCCCACCAGCGTCGTCGAGCGGCCAGGCGACCTCGGGCTCGATCTCGCCGAAGATCCAGCCGCGATAGAGGGTGGTTCGCAGGCGGGCGGCGACCCGCCACGTCTGGACCACGAGGTCGGGCTTCGAACGGGTCGCGGCGGCCCCGAGCAGCGTGAGCCCGGTGAAGCGGCCGATCGGGGCGAGGAGCGCGAGCTCCGAGCTGCTCTCGTAGCCGTGGGACACCTGCGAGCGCAGCGTGCCGGTCGTCCAGCGGAGGAGGAGGCGGCGCACCAGCGCGCGCTCGAAGGCGATCGAGCCGTTGGACCCCAGGCCTTCGCGGGTGTTCCAGAACCCCGAGAGCGCGAAGCGCGCGAGCGCCACCCGGCCGAGCTCGTGGGCGTGGCGGAAGCGGACGCGCCCGATCAGCCCCGGGGGCAGGTCCAGGAGGACGCCGCCGCCGAGGTCGAAGGACGAGCGGAGGGTGTCGAGCAGCGTCAGCCGGAGGAGCGCGTCCGCGCGCGCCCGCTCGTCGATCCCCGTGAGCGGGTCCGGGCCGGAGCCGGACACCTCGCGCCCTGCGTTCTCCAGGACGACCCGGAACCGCTCGAGGCGTCTCCGGATGTGAGGAAGGGCGAGGTCCGCGTGCACGCTGGGGCTGTAGGTCAGCCTGCCGTCCGTCTCGACGCGGAGCGCGCTGCGCAGGCGGACGAAGCTGTTGGCGCGTGCGCTGTCGAGATCGCGCTCGTCCGCGAAGAAGCGATCGAAGCCGTCGACGATCCCGAAGATCCGGCGCTCGAGGAAGGCGTGGGGGAGGTCGAGCCAGGCGTCGAAGGTCCAGCCGTTGGGCGCCTCGAGCAGCGCCGGTGGCACGAAGGCCGGGGGTGCCGCGCTCCCCGCCATCGGGAGGAGGGTGGCGGCCGGGACCGAGCTGTCGGCGGCCCTGGCCTCGGGGATCGGCGCTGGAGGTGGCGCCAGGGGGCCCTGCGCGGCGGTCAGGGCCGGAAGCAGCCAGAGCCAGGCGAGCGGGCCGGCGCGGCGCAACGTGGCGTGGCCCCCCCGCGAGCCGTCAAGGTTCCGCGCCCCGGGCATCAGTCCAGGTAGCCCTGCGCCTGAAGGCTGAAGAGGTGGCTGTAGCGCCCGCCGCGCGCCACGAGGTCGCGGTGCGATCCGAGCTCCTCCAGCCGACCGCCGTGGAGGACGGCGATCCGGTCGGCCATCCGGACGGTGGAGAAGCGGTGGCTGATCACGATGGCGGTCCGCGCGGCCGCAAGCTCCCTGAAGCGCTCGAAGAGCTCGTGCTCCGCCTCCGCGTCGATGGAGGCGGTCGGCTCGTCGAGGACGAGCAGCTCGGCGTCCTCGCGCATGAAGGCGCGCGCGACCGCGAGCTTCTGCCACTGGCCAGCCGAGAGCTCCTGGCCGGCGTCGAACCAGCTCCCGAGGGAGGTGTCGTACCCGCCCGGCAACGCCTCGATCGCCTCGGCGATCCCGGCGCGGCGCGCGGCCGCCTCGATGCGGGGGCGGTCGTCCAGCCGCGCCCGCAGCCCGAGGCCGATGTTCTCACCTGCGGTGAACTGGTAGCGGACGAAGTCCTGGAAGACCGCGCCGATGCGATCGCGCAGGTCGCGCGGCTCCATGTCCCGCACGTCGACCCCGCCGTAGCGGATGGCCCCCTCGGTAGGGTCGTAGAGCCGCAGGAGGAGCTTCACGAGCGTGCTCTTCCCGGCGCCGTTCTCACCGACGAGCCCCAGCTTCTCGCCCGGCGCGAGCGTCAGCGTGACGTCCCTGAGCGCCCACTCGGAGCGCCCCGGGTAGCGGAAGGAGACCCGGTCGATCTCGATGGCGCCAGGACGGCCGCGCGGCGGCGAGGCGACGGCGGCGGTCCGGGGGCGGTCCCCGCCGGTCGGGAGCCGGAGGAAGCCGAAGAGGTTGGTCATGAAGAGGGCGTCCTCGTACATCCCGCCGACCGCGGCGAGGACGGCCTGGACCGACTGCTGCCCCTGCCGGAAGACGACGATGTAGAGGGTCAGGTCACCCAGCGAGATCGCGCCCGCGGCCGCGCGCGAGGCCATCAGCGCGTACATCGCGTAGAAGGCGCCGAGCGAGACGAGGCCGAAGAGGAGGCCGGTCCACATCCGTCGGACGGCGAGCCTCCGGTCCTCGGCGAAGAACTTCGCGAACAAGGCGCGGTAGCGGCCGAGGATGAGCGGCCCCAGGTCGAAGAGCTTCACCTCCTTGACGTGGCTGTCGCGGGTGAGGACCCACTCCATGTAGTTGAGCTTCCGCCCCTCGGGCGCGCGCCAGGTCCAGAGCTTGAAGGACTCGGCCGAGAGCTTCGCCTCGGCGAGGAAGGCGGGGATCGACGCGCCGACGATCACGAGGACGCTGGCCGGGGAGAGGCGCCAGAGCAGCCCCGAGAGGGCGGCCAGCGTGACGAGCCCCTGCGCGATCCCGAAGAGCTGCGACACGAGCGAGAGCGGGCGGCTCGACGCCTCGCGCCGGGCGTTCTGCATCTTGTCGTAGACGTCGGGATCCTCGAAGTGGCGCAGCTCGAGGGTCAGCGCCTTCTCGAGGATCCGCTCGTTCACGACGTTGCCGAGCGCGGCCCTGAGCAGGTCCCGCCTGAGCGTGAGCCCACGCCCCGCGGCCAGCTGGACCGCCATGAGCCCCAGCTCGACGGCGACGAGCCGGAGGACGCGCTCGGTCGCGGCGGGTGCGCCGGCGCGGGCGGCCTCCACGACGCCGTCGACGATGAGCTTGCCGACGTAGGCGAGGGCGGCCGGCAGCAGGGCCACCACGAGCGTGAGGAGGGCGATGAGGAGCGCGCCGCGCGGATC
>JBAVTL010000424.1:0-1510 GCA_049696175.1 Anaeromyxobacteraceae bacterium | reverse complement strand
GGACTGCGAACCGGCGGATGGGCATGCGAGTCCTCCGTGCTTAGCGAGAGTAGGGTGAATGGTATGAACTTTCGGACGGCGCGGCCAGGAGGGTATAGCTGGCGCGTTGACGGCCGAATCCTTGCCGCCCGCTCCGGGAGCCGCATTATTTCCCCAAGCGGCCCGGAAGGTGGAGTCGTCGGCCGGCGAGCTCTCTCGAACACCGGGCGTTTTCCAGCTGCGAGGCGGGCCATGGCTACGATTCTGTGCGTAGACGATGAAGCCGCAGTCGGCGTCGTGCTGGAGCACACCCTCGCCAAGCTGGGTCACACCCCGCTGCTCGCCGGGAACGTTCCCGAGGCGCTGGCAGCCGTCGGGCGCGGCGACATCGACCTGATCATCGCGGACTACGTCATGCCCGGCTCCACCGGGCTCGATCTCCTGCGACTCCTCGCCGAGCAAGGACAACGGATCCCGGTCATCATCATGACCGGATACTCGAGCATCGAGAGCGCGGTGAGCTCCATCAAGAGCGGCGCGATCGATTACCTCACGAAACCGGTCCGGCCGGAGACCCTGGAGATCGCCGTGAATCAGGCGCTCGAGGTGATCCGCCTCCGGCGGGAGAACGAGTCTTTCCGGAGCGAGATTCGTCAGCTGCGCGGTTCCCGCACGCTGATCGGGGAGAGCCCGGCATTCCGGCGGGTGATGGAGACGATCGCGGCGGTCGCGGCGACCCGCGCGACCGTGCTCCTCGAAGGCGAATCGGGCACGGGCAAGGAGCTGTTCGCGCGGGCGGTCCACGACTTGAGCCCGCGGGCAGACGGTCCGTTCGTGACGGTCAACTGCGCGGCGCTCCCCGAGGGACTGGTCGAGAGTGCCCTCTTCGGCCACGAGCGCGGCGCGTTCACCGGAGCGACGGCGCGTGCCGCGGGGGCCTTCGAGCGCGCGCACGACGGGACCCTGTTGCTCGATGAGATTTCCGAGATGCGGCTCGACCTCCAGTCGAAGCTGCTGCGCGCGATCCAAGAGCAGGAGTTCGAGCGCGTGGGCGGTTCCCAATCGATCCACGTCGACGTGCGTCTGATCGCTACGACCAATCGGGACCTCAAGGCCGAGGTGGATGCCGGCCGCTTCCGCAACGATCTCTACTATCGACTCAATGTCATGCCGATCCGCACGCCGCCACTTCGGGAGCGGGCGCAGGACATCCCCCGGCTGGCGCACTACTTCTTGCGGCGGGCGGGCGCCACGCTTGGCACCCAGGCCGTACAGATCGCGCCGGAAGCGATGGTCCTGCTTCAGCGCCAGACCTGGCCCGGCAACGTTCGGGAGCTGGCCAACCTCATCGAGCGCGCGGCGATCCTCGGGCGGGGCGACACGATCCTCGCGTCGGCATTCACCGATGACTCCGCCGGCGTCGCAGCCGAGGAACCCGCCGCCGAGGCCGCGGGCACCGAGGCGGGTGCCATCCCGCTGGCCGTCATTCCGCCGAAGGATGACCTGGTCTTCGACCTCGACGAGCTCGAGC
>JBAVTL010000423.1:0-2557 GCA_049696175.1 Anaeromyxobacteraceae bacterium | reverse complement strand
GGTCGCACCCGAGCCGCAGGCCGGCGCCGCGCACCGCGTCGAGGTCGACCGCCTGCCCCAGGTCCTCGACGTACGGCGTCACGTAGTCGCGCGTGGTGACGAGGGAGGCTCCGCTCGCCCGCGCGAGCGCCACGCGCCTGACGCCACGGTTCCCGTCCGCGAGCAGCGCGTTGGCGCGCCGCTCTATCCAGCCCGTCACGTCGGTGTCGGCGGGGCCGCCGTTCGGCGGGTTGTACTTGATGCCGCCGTCCTCCGGAGGGTTGTGGGACGGCGTGACGACGACGCCGTCCGCGAGCCGATCCCGCCTCCCCCGGTTCCAGGTCAGGATCGCGTGGGAGATGACCGGCGTCGGCACCGGCGCGCCACCGGCCGACGCGACGGCCTCGACGCCGTTGGCGGCGAGCACCTCCAGCGCCGTCCGCTCGGCCGGCGCGGAGAGGCCGTGCGTGTCGCTGCCGATGAAGAGCGGGCCGTCGATCCCCGCGCCGCGTCGGTGCTCGCAGACCGCCTGGGCCACCGCCAGGATGTGCGCCTCGTTGAAGCTCCCGCGCAGGGATGAGCCGCGGTGGCCGGAGGTGCCGAAGGCGATCCGCTGCGCGGGATCCCGGGGGTCGGGAGGCTCTGCCGCGTAGCGCCTGCGCAGCTCTGCGACGTCGACGAGGACGCTCCTCGGCGCCGGCCTTCCAGCGAGCGGGTGTGCCATGGCCGGGATGCTCGCACGCCGGGGTTCACGGCGACGAGTCCTTCGCGGGGCGCACGCCGCTGGTCGCCGGAGGGCTCCGCGACTAACATCCCGGTGCAGTGCTCCTCCTCCACATCGCGGCAGTCGCCACCCTCGCGCTCACCGCGCCGCCGCCTGCCCCGTGGCAACCGCTTGAGGCGGGCCTGGAGCTCGGTCGCTTCGAGGGGCCCTCCGGCGGCGCGGGCGACGGCGTGATCACGGTCATCCGCGTGGACCCGCGCCGCTTCGAGCTCCGGCTCCTCAACGCCTCGGCCCCCGGCGAGGGATCCGCCCGGAGCGCGCGCGCCTGGGCGGCGAGGACGGGGGCGGTGGCCGCCATCAACGCCGCGATGTACCAGGCGGATCTCCGGACCAGCGTCTCGCTCATGCGCACCCGCACGCACGTGAACCACCAGCGCGTGTCGCGCGACCGGACGGTGCTGGCATTCGATCCCACGCTCCGGACCGCGGCCCCGTTCCGGATCATCGATCGCGACTGTGACGATCTCGACGCGGCCGGGAAGCTGTACGGGTCGCTCGTCCAGTCGATCCGGCTCGTCTCCTGCGGGCGCAAGAACGTCTGGACTCCATCCGACCGCCGCACCAGCGCCGCGATCGTCGGGATGGACGGCGCGGGGCGGCTCCTGCTCGTCCACGCCCGCACCGCCTGGCCGACCAGCGCGCTCGCCGACGCGCTCCTCGCGCTGCCGATCGACCTGCAGCGCGCCATGTACGTCGAGGGAGGGGCCGAGGCCCAGCTCTTCGTCGCCGCCGGAGGGCGCGAGCTGGAGCTGATCGGCGCCTTCGACGGGCTCCCGGGCGTGGCCCAGAACGTCGACGCCTGGCCGGTGCCGAACGTGCTCGGTGTATACCGGCGCGCGAAGCCCCTGGCCGTCACCCCTGCACCCGCCCCAGTCACCTCGCCCTCCGGCAGCGGCACGGGCGGGAAGGCGCGCCCTCACCGATGAACTTCCACGTCGATCGCCCCCTCTCACCCGTGCTGCTCTGCGTCGTCGGCGTCCTGGCCGTCGCCTGCCTCCTGCTCGCCGCGGCGTTCGTCCGTGCGCGGCGCCGGATCGGCGAGATGACCCTGCTCGACGAGCTCACCGGCCTCGGCACGCGAAGGCTGATGGCGCGGGACATCCCGCGCGAGATCTCCCGCTCCCGGCGCGAGGGGCTCACGCTGTTCGTCGGCGTGGCCGACGTGGACCGGCTCGCGCCGTACAACCTCGCGTTCGGGCGCCCGGCGGGCCACGCCGTCCTCGCGGCGATCGGCGCCATCCTCCGCGGGTCCCTCCGCCGCGCCGGGGATCACGTCTTCCGAAGCGGCGGCGACCGGTTCACCTTCGCCTTCAGCTCCGAGCGCCGCATGGACGGCGCCGAGATGGCCGAGCGGATCCGCGCCAGGGTCCTGGAGCTGGATCGCCGTCACACGGGCAACCCTCCGCACGAGGCGATCACCGTCTCCATCGGCCTCGTCCGCGTCGAGCCCGGCGCGGTCGCCACGCTCGAGGGGATCGAGGAGCGCGCGGCGGAGGCGCTCGCGCTCGCGCGCAAGGAGGGGCGGAACCGCGTGGCGGGGCTCGACATCGACGGCGACCGGTTCCGAACCGGCGACGGCATCCCCCTGCCCCCCACCTCGCCCGTCGCTCCCAGGCCCGCGGGCTCCGAGGACGCCACGCGTGAGTGGGAGAAGAAGGCGCCGCGATGAGCCGCGCCAGGTGGATCGCGACCTTCGCCGGAGCGCTGGTGACGTTCGCCGGCGTGGCCGCGCTGCCCGCGCTGGAGGCGGCCCTCCCCGAGCTCGCGGCCGCGAAGGCGCGCGCAGCGCCGCCG
>JBAVTL010000422.1:0-5931 GCA_049696175.1 Anaeromyxobacteraceae bacterium | reverse complement strand
CGAGAGCCGATCATCGCCGGGACGGGCGGCGCGCTGCGGGAGGCGCGCGGGCTCCTCGCAGGAGCGGAGACGATCGTCCTCCTGAACGGGGACGTCCTCTTCGACGTGGACCTGCCCGCCGCGCTCGCCGCCCACCGCGCGAGCGGCGCGCTGGCATCGATGGTGCTGCTGCCTATGCCGGCGGGCGCGCGCTACGCGTCGGTCGAGGTGGACGCTGGCGGCGCGGTGCGCCGGATCGCGGGCAGCTTCGGTCCGGGCGGCGAGGGGCTCACGCCGCTCCACTTCTCCGGCGTCCACGTCCTCTCCGGTGCGCTGCCGGGGCGCGTCGCGGCGGCGCCGTTCGAGCGCGACATCAACCGGCACGTCTACCCTCCGCTGATGGAGGGCGGGCACGTCCGCGCCCTGCAGGTGGAGGGGTACTGGAACGATCTCGGCGCGCCAGACCGGTACCTGTCGGCCCACGCCGACCTGCTCGCTGGGCGCGTCCCGCTCCGCCGCTTCGGCGGCGTGGATCCGTTCGCCGGGTGCGAGGAGCGGGCGGAGGGCGTGCTCGTCGCGCGCGGCGCCCGGATCCATCCCGCGGCGACGCTCGCCGGGCCGGTCCTGATCGGCGACGGGGTCCTCGTGGAGGCGCACGCGCGCGTCGGGCCGAACGCCGTCGTGGGCGCCCGCTGCCGGGTCGGCGCGGGGGCCGTGGTCCGGGAGGCGGTGCTCTGGGAGGGCACGGACATCTCGTCCGGCGAGCGGGTCGAGCGCGCGATCGCGGCAGGCGAGGTGCGGCTCCCGGTGGATCCAGCCCCTCTACCTTGAGTCAGCGCTTCGCCTGCCTCGCCTCCAGGACGAGCTTCGTCCGCAGATCGTACAGCCCTCGCTCGAGCCCGACCGGGAACTGGTGCGGGTAGATGGTCCGCTTGACGCCCTGGTGGAACCCCGAGAGCTGCGCCGCGGTGCGCGCGCGGCTCTCGGCCAGGGGCGGAGGATCGTAGACGCGGCGGCCGCCGCGGAAGATCGGGACCAGCAGGTCCTCGCCGGGCGTCCCGGCCGGCAGCTCTCGCCGGCGCGTCGGGTCGGCCGGGTCGACGAGGATCGGCGCGTCCGGCAGCCCCGTCAGCTCGTCCCAGATGACGTCCGCGAGGAATCCCTGCGCGCCGCGATAGCGCCTGACCTGGAGGATGCCGGGGATGGTGGTCTTGGCCGCCTGCTCGGAGACCTTGAGGCGGTGGCGCCACGGCGCGTCCGGCCCGTCCCGCATCGCGCCCAGCTTGTAGACGCCGCCGAGAGAGGCGTCGTTCGCGCCGGTGACGAGCCGCGTGCCGACGCCCCAGGCGGCGATCCGCGCCCCCTGGTCCTTGAGGCTCTGGATGATCGTCTCGTCCAGCTCGTTGGAGCCGAAGATGATCGCCTTCGGGAAGCCCCCCTCGTCGAGCAGCCGGCGGGCCTCGATCGAGAGCCAGGCGAGGTCGCCCGAGTCGAGGCGGACGCCGATCATCTCCTTCCCCTGCGTGCGGAGCCAGCGCCCCACCTCCATCGCCTTGCGGATCCCCGCGAGCGAGTCGTAGGTGTCGACCAGGAAGACGCAGTTGCCGGGGAGGGCGTGGGCGTAGGACTCGAAGGCCTGCTGCTCGTCGTCGAAGAGCATCACCCACGAGTGCGCGTGCGTGCCGCTCGCCGGGATGCCGAAGAGGCGCGCGGCGAGCGTGTTCGAGGTCGACGCGCAGCCCCCGACGTAGGCGGCGCGGCTGGCGGCGAGGCCGCCGTCGATCCCCTGCGCCCGGCGCAGCCCGAACTCCAGGACGGGCTCGCCGCGAGCGGCGATCGCCACGCGGGCCGCCTTGGTGGCGACGAGCGTCTGGAAGTTGAGGATCGTGAGCAGCGCGGTCTCGAGCAGCATGCACGGGATCACCGGCCCCCTCACGCGGAGGAGCGGCTCCTGCGCGAAGGCGACGGTCCCCTCGGGCATCGCGTCGACGTCCACCTCGAGCACCAGGCGCCTGAGCGCGTCCAGGAACGGGGCGGCGAAGAGCGGCGTGCCGTCGCCGCCGCGCTGGGCCGAGAGGAACGCGAGGTCCTCCTCGTCGAAGCGGTAGTGCTCGATGAAGTCCATGGCCTGCGCGAGCCCCGCCGCCACGGCGAAGCCGCCCGCGAACGGGCTCTTGCGGAAGGCGAGCGTGAAGACCGCCTCCTTGCCGGTGATGCCGCTGCTGAACGCGGCCGCGGCCATCGTCAGCTCGTAGAAGTCGGTGAGGAGCGCGAGCGAGGGTCGGTAGAGCCGCGATGGGACCGTCATGGAACCTCCCTACGATTCTTGCGGACGAAGAACGGTGCGCGTAGAAAGCGCCGGATGAGCCTCCACACCGCCCTCGCCGTCGCCGCCTTCGCGGCCTCCATAATCCTCTTCCTGGCCCACGCGAGCCGCGGCCTGGTGGTGGTCGCGCTCGTCGCGAGCGGCCTCGAGGTCCTGATGGCGTTCGGGTTGCTCGCGCTGCACGTCGCGGCGTCGGTGCCGCTCCAGCTCGTGCTCGGCGCGCTCATCGCCATCCCGGCGGTGCTGATCTGGCTCCGCGTCAGCACGAAGACGGCGGTCTCCGCCGCGGCCGTGCTGACGCTCGTCGGGCTGCTGCAGGTGTGGTTGTCCCTGTTCAGGTGACCGTGGGAGCTGCGCGCTAGCGCTTGAAGGCCGCGCCCTTGTGGTGGCCCGGGTTGAACCAGCGCTTGCTCTGGCCGGGGGCGCAGGCCGAGACGAAGAGCGCGGCGAGGGCGAGGGCGAAGATCCGCTTCATGACTGCTTCCTCCTGGTTGGTGGGTGTTCTCCGGCGACCATATACCCAGCCGGGACGAGATCGCCGACGGATCGATGTCAGACCCGCCAGCTAGCTTCAGGGTGCCGGGCTGCCGCCCTTGAAGCGGCGCCCTGCGGTGCTGCTCCGCTACAGCAGGAGGTAGGAAGCGATGGCCGTCAAGGTCATGGTCGCCAGCGCGATCGTGAAGGGCGAGATCTCCCGGTCCCCGGCGAGCACCTCAGTGGCTCAGCAGAAGGATGCTCCCAAGCCGCGCAGGCGGAAGTCCGCCGTGTACGACGCGGACGGGAACGAGGTCTTCATCACGCTGATGTGCCTCAAGTGCCACAAGATGAAGCCGCTCTCCCAGTTCGGCCTGCGCAGGATGGCCGATGGGGCCATCCGAAATCAGCCGTGGTGTCGGCCATGTAGGTCGGGAGCCGGCGCCGAGAAGCCGCGGGACGCGCACAGGGAGCCTGCAGTTTCGGAGGGGTCCGTCGAGACGGCAGCCCCCGCCGAGCTCGCTGCTGGCCTTCAGGAGGCCGCGCCACCGCCCGCGGTCGCCCCTCCGGTGAACCCGAACCTGGCCTCGCAGATCGCCACGGCGCTCTACCGCGGCCGGAGCTGAGCTTCGCCGTCCGGAGCCGCGCGCGCCGCGTCCCGGTGAGGGACGCGCTGATCGACGCACGGTGAACTCGTCCGATCGGGAGCGAGACCGGCGCTGGATGCTGCGACTGGTTGTCGCACGGAGCCTTCGGGTCGAGACCGTCAGCGCTCGTTTTGCGAACGGTTTCCTGCGGGTCACACGCGGCGATCGGCGGGTCCGAGAGGCCCAATCTCGATCGTCGAACTCCGCTTTACGAGGGACGATCCTGGGCTGACGCGCCCCGGCTGGGTTGGTTTCGGAACCGGTCGGCAGTCCGAGGGATGATGGCACTGATATCGGCGCGGCACCCCGTCAAGATGGACTTGTCGGCTCCATGAATTCCGCTGAAATGTCGATTGCTTAGAGCCTTGCGCCACGGGTAGGATGCGTGCCTTCAATTCACCCGCGATCGCTCACCCGATGTCCCACCTTCTAGTAGTGGCTGGAGTCGACAACCATGGCTGAGTCCACGCTGAAGACTACGCTCAAGCAGAAGATCGAGGCATTCCGCCCCCGCACGACGAAGCTCACCAAGGAGCAGGGTGAGATCGTCATCGACCAGGTCACCATCAGCCAGTGCATCGGCGGCGCGCGCGACATCCGCTCACTGGTCACTGACATCTCGTACCTGGATCCGCAGGAAGGCATCCGCTTCCGCGGCAAGACGATCCCGGAGACCTTCGCCGCGCTGCCGAAGGCGAAGGGCTCGAAGTACCCGACGGTAGAGTCGTTCTGGTACTTCCTGCTCACCGGCGACGTGCCGAACCAGAAGCAGGTCGACGAGGTCGTCGCCGAGTGGAAGAAGCGCCAGGTCGTCCCGTCCTACGTCTGGGACGCGATCCGCGCGCTGCCCCGCGACAGCCACCCGATGGTGATGCTCTCCGTGGGCATGCTGGCGCTGCAGAAGGACTCGAAGTTCGCCGCCTTCTACAACTCCGGCAAGTTCAACAAGAACACGGCGTGGGAGTCGGTCTATGAGGACGCGAGCGACATCGTCGCGCGCATCCCGATCATCGCGGCCTTCATCTACAACCTGAAGTACCGGAGCGACTTCCAGGTCGCGGTCGATCCGACCCTCGACATGGGCGCCAACTTCGCGCACATGATCGGCAAGCCGGCGCCGTACGACGACGTCGCCCGCATGTACTTCATCCTCCACTCGGATCACGAGTCGGGGAACGTCTCGGCCCACACGACGCACCTCGTCCACTCGGCCCTCTCCGACCCGTACTACTCCTACTCGGCCGGCCTCAACGGCCTCGCGGGCCCGCTCCACGGCCTCGCGAACCAGGAGGTGCTCGGCTGGATCATGGAGTTCCAGAAGAAGCTGAACGGCGCGGAGCCCACCAAGGAGAACGTCACCAAGGCGCTCTGGGACACGCTCAACGCCGGCCAGGTCGTCCCGGGCTACGGTCACGCGGTGCTCCGCAAGACCGACCCGCGCTACCAGGCGCAGCGTGAGTTCTGCCTCGCCACGCCGGGCCTCAAGGACGATCCGCTCTTCAAGCTCGTCGCGATGATCTTCGAGACGGCTCCCGGCGTCCTCACGGAGCACGGCAAGACCAAGAACCCGTGGCCGAACGTCGACGCGCACTCCGGCGTGATCCAGTGGTACTACGGCCTCACCGAGTGGGACTTCTACACCGTCCTCTTCGGCGTCGGCCGCGCGCTCGGCTGCATGGCCAACATCACGTGGGACCGCGGCCTCGGCTACGCCATCGAGCGCCCGAAGTCGGTCACCACGGACATGCTCGAGAAGTGGGCCGCCGCCGGCGGCCGCGAGATCAAGAAGTAACGACTCGCGCGGACGGTTGACTCATCGAGAGGGCTGCCGAGAGGCGGCCCTCTCGCTTTTTACTGGACGTGCCCCCCCCGCCCGAACGCCCCCCGACCGGTCCGCGATCGTTCCTTGACCCTCGCGCCCCGGAAGCACAAAGTCTTCCAGCGCCGATATCGGTCGGCCGAGGG
Organism: Anaeromyxobacteraceae bacterium; assembly: GCA_049696175.1. Classification (GTDB taxonomy): domain Bacteria; phylum Myxococcota; class Myxococcia; order Myxococcales; family Anaeromyxobacteraceae; genus DATIVK01. Next base: position 540 of record JBAVTL010000422.1, on the reverse strand, counting down.
CGACGGGGTGCTGGGGAGGGCGAGCGATCGCCTGGGCCCGGACGGGGTCGCAGGAGGTGCGGGGATGGCCGGGATGGTTGCTGTCGAGGAACGCTCCACCACCACTTCACTCGAGCTGTGCCGCGCCGCGCTCTCGCGCGGCGACGTGCTGTTCGTCTGCGTCCCGCGCGCGGATGGGGATCCGGAGCGGGCGCTCGCCGGCGTCAGAGCGCTGCAGGCCGAAGGGCGCATCCCGGCGAGCGCCACGGTCTCGTTCGACGCCTGGGATCCGGCCGGTCCGATCCTGCTCCGCGAGCTCGGCGTCCCGGAGGAGGGAGGGACCTCGGTGGTGATGCTCGCGCCGCCTGGATCGGTCGTCGCCTATTTCGCCGCCGCGCCCACCAAGGAGGAGCTGATCACCTCCTGGATGGCCGCGTTCGGCGAGTAGCGCTCCACCGTGAAGACGCGAGGGCCCCCGGAGGCCGTCAGGGCGACGCCTCCACGGCGCCGGCCACGGCGGCGGCGGGTCCGCGCCACCAGTGCCACGCGATGGCGATGGTG
>JBAVTL010000421.1:0-5406 GCA_049696175.1 Anaeromyxobacteraceae bacterium | reverse complement strand
AACCGTTTCGTTGGACGAAGAGCGCCGACGACATCATCGCGTCCCTTGCGCGTTTCGGCGGGCGCACCCTCGCAGCGCACCCGGCGTGAGCGCCTTCTTCAACAAATCACCGTTCCACGGCACTAGTGCCCTCGGCCGAGCCCACCCGCGTCAGATCGTCTGGGTGGCGGACTCCACCGTGACGGCGAGCGTCGCGCGCGCCCACGCGAAGCGCGCCTTCACGACCTCGAAGTCCGGGCCGGACGAGACGAACGAGCCCCTGCCCTTCACGAGGAACCCCGTCCCGGCGCCCTGCAGCCCCCGAACCTTCACGCTGCCCGCCGTGAGCAGTAGGCGATCGTCGAAGGCGACGTTCGCCTCGGTCCGGTTCATGTAGCCGGCCGGGATGAGCAAGCGCTCGTCGTCGGTGACGATGACGTAGGAGTTCCACGTGTTCACCATGTGGGGTCCGTCCTTGCCCACGGTCGCGATCGCGACCACGCCGTCGTGCTTGAGCACCTGCCGCAACACCTCTGGGATCATGTCTGACTCCTCCTGCCGTCGATGGGTTGAAGTCTCAAGCCCGGCGCTTCTTCGCGCTCCGGGCCACTGCCGCGCTGCGCTTGCCTGCCGCTCGCCCGCTCCTGCGGGCCTGGAACCAACGCTCGGCGTCCCGGAGGAACTGGTCCGGGGCCTTCCTCTCGAACTCACGCCCCAGGTCGGCCAGCGTCTTCCCCGCCAGGACCGTCTGCAGCGCGCGCTCCGCCTCCTGCATGAAGAGGTGGATCCTGCACATGCCGGTGACGCTCCACGCCGGCGGCGCGCCGTCGTACAGCGCGCAGTGCCGCCGGATCTCCACGCACTCGAACAGCGTGCGACCGGGATCGACCGCCTCGAGGACGTCGCCGACGGCGATCTGCTCAGGAGGCCGCGCCAGCGCGAACCCTCCGCGGACCCCCTCGCTGGCCCTGACGAGCCCCGCCTTCTCGAGCCGCGTGAAGATCTTGGCGAGGAACCGCTCCGGCAGCTCCTGGTACGTCGCGAGATCCTTCACGCTCGCCGCCTCCGCCCTCGCAGAGAGGACGAGGAGGGAGTGCAGCGCGTACTCGGCACCTGCTCCGTAGAGTGACGACTTCATCTAGCACCTCACAGGTCGCAGATACACCCGCGCGGCGCTCGCCGTCAACGGGCTGACAGGCCCGGCGTGTCGGAGTCTGGCCCGAAGATCGGGAGCGGGAGGACGAGGTGTGTCTCGCCGTCTCCGATGGCGAGCGGCCCCGCGTCGCAGAGCACGTCCGCGGCCCGCTCGTGCCAGTCCTCCACCGACCTCCCGAGGAGCGCGCCGAGCTGCTTCAGCCGCTTCCGGCTCCCTGCCTCGGAGATGAGCCGCAGCACGAGCGGCGAGAGCTCCCGCGCCGTGAGATCGATCTCGCGCTCCCCGTCCCGGCTGCACCACCGCCGCATCCCCTTCAGCATCCCGGCCAACAGCTCGGGGGAGAACGGCGCGTAGCCGAGCGTCGTGCAGAGCTGCGTCAGCAGCGCCACGCCCTCGTCGAGCCGCCCGAGGCGGCCCAGCTCCAGCGCCGCGTCGGGGATCCAGACGGGGAAGCCGGCGCTCGCCAGGCGATCCAGGTCCTCGAGCGCCGCGCGCGTGCGGCACGCGTCGAGGACCTCGCCGAGCAGCGCCGCGCTCTGGAGGGCGACCGCCTCGCGCTGATCGCCGCTCGCGTCGAGGAACGCCCTGGAGGCGGCCGAGACGCGCGCCACCAGGTCGGGGGTGGGACTGCCAACGTGGACGGGACGATCGAGCTTCATGGGAGTGAGCATGGCCAGCGGAATTGCAGTCGGCGGGCCACTCCGATCGGAGCCGCCGCGCATCTCCTTCCGAGGACTTGCGCGAGGGCGCCCGAGTTGAGGCGTCCGCGCCGTGGACCGACGGTCCGCGAGGGCGCCGGGAACGCGCCAGCTCGCGAGTCTGGCGCCCGGACCGGGACGACCGCGACCGACCGCGCCTCTCGGCTGGGGCGATGCGCTAGACTCGTCGCCCGCGCGGCTCTCTGTGCGCGAGGGGGTGAACGTGGCGAGTCCGGAAGCGCGGATCCTCAAGCTGGTCTCCTTCATCGTGGCGCAGCCGGGCGCGGTGACGGCCGAGCAGATCTTCGAGCGGTTCCCGGGCGACTACGGGACGCCGAAGACCAGGACGGAGAGGGAGTCACGCGAGCGGATGTTCTCGCGCGACAAGGCCGCCATCCGGCGGCTGGGCTTCGTGCTCGCGAAGGCCGGCGAGGACTCCTACCTCATCGACCCGCGCTCCTCGAAGCTCCCAGCCATCGAGCTCGATCACGACGAGGCGCTCACCGTCTGGACCGCCGCGGTCGCCGCGCTCCGCCACTCCGACCACCCGCTCCGGGAGGATCTGGAGAGCGCGCTGCGGAAGATCATCGCCGGCTGGCGAGGGCTCCCGCCCCGTGCCGGACAGGCTGCCGAGCTCTCTGGCGACGGCGGCGAAGCCTCCGGCGACACGCCGCTCGAGAAGCTCGTGGACGCCTGGCTCCGCCGCAAGCGGATCACCATCGAGTACTGGAACGCGGGGCGCGACGAGGTCGGCACGCGGCAGGTGGACGTCTACGGCTGGGCGCGGCGCCGCGGCGAGTGGATCCTCGTCGGCCACTGCCACAAGCGCGACGCGATCCGGATCTTCTACCTCTCCCGCGTGAAGAAGCTCACGACGCCGCAGGCGAAGGCGAAGGCGAAGGACGCGCCCGCCCGGAGCGGCTCGCGGGCGAAGAAGGGCCGGGGCGATGACCGCGCCGAGTACTCCATCCCCGCCGGCTTCGACATCCAGCGCTGGTCCCGGCAGCAGATCTGGGACTACGACGTGCACCCGCCGATGCAGGCCGCCATCCGCTTCTCCGGCTCCCTCGAGCGGATCTCGCGCCAGCTCCTGCCCGGCACGAAGTCCACGGTCGACGCTGAGAAGAGGCGGACCTTCCGGCTCGAGGGGGTCCGGAACCTCCGCGGGCTCGTCCGTCAGGCGCTCGCCTGGGGACCCGAGGCCGAGCTGATCGAGCCACCCGAGGGACGCGCGATGGCGCTCGAGATCCTCCGCGAGACGCGGGCGCTCGTCGCAGGAGGCCAGCCATGACCGCGCCGTACGTCAAGCGGCTCCGCAAGCTGCTGCTGCTCCTGCCTGCCCTGGCGCGCGCGTCGCTCACCGGCAAGGGCGTCACCATCGCGAAGGCGATCGAGATCACCGGCGCCCGGGGTGAGAAGGAGCTCCGCGAGGGGCTCGACGCGATGAAGGAGCTCTGGACGGCGCCCGACGAGGGAGACGGCGACCTGCCGATCGACCTGTACGAGGAGAACGGCCAGCTCTTCCTGACGTACCCCGAGCCCTTCGGGACGCTCACTGCCTTCTCGCTCGCCGAGGGGGCCGTGCTCCTCGCCGCCCTCGCGCCGTTCGAGAAGGACGGCGCGAAGCCGGTGACGAAGGCCGTCGCCAAGCTGCGGCGCGCCATCCCGGAGGTCCTGAGGGAGGAGGCGCGGTCGCTCTCCCGCGGGCTCGACGTGGCGATCGCCGCGCCCGAGCCGTGGGCCGGAGTCCTCGGCGAGGCGATCTCAAAGCGCCTGGAGACGGTCCTCGAGTACCGCGCAGTCGCCGACGACTCGGTCGCGAAGCGGACCGTCGAGCCCAGGCTCCTCTTCCAGCGGGACGGCCAGTGGTACCTCGCCGCCTGGAACGTCGAGAAGGCGGAGGAGCACCTCTACCGGCTCGACAGGATCGCCTCGGTGGTCGCTGGCACGCGCGTCTTCGAGGAGCACAGGGGACCGGCGACCACCCGCTACTCCAGGAACCTCTTCTTCGAGTCGGGGCGCGAGCGCGACGTCACCATCCGCTACGCAGGCGTCGCGGCGCGCCACGCCCGCCGCCGGGACGGGGCTCGGCTGCGCGAGGAGCCGGGCGGCACGGTGACCGTCACGTCGCGCGCAAACCCGGGCAACTACCTGTTCGGCGTGGTCGTGGGCGCCGGCGGCGAGGCGGCGGTGGCGGGGCCGGCGGACGTGGCAGCGGCGTTCGAGGCCAGGCTGGGGGAGCTGGAGAGGCTGTACGCGCCCCGGCGGTAGCGCCCACAGCGCGCCGTCGCGTGGCGCGCTACACTCCCGGCCATGTCCAAGCCCACGCTCATCTACTTCGCTGGCCGCGGCCGCGCCGAGCTGATCCGACTGGTCCTCGCCGAGGCCGGGGTGGATTACCAGGAGCACGTCGTCGGAAAGGGCACGGCCCCCGTGAACGGGCGGCCCACCGACTTCACCGAGCTCAAGGCCACCGGCGACCTGCCGTTCGAGGCGCTGCCGGTCTGGGAGGAGCCGGACGGGTTCAGGCTGGCCCAGAGCCTCGCCATCGCCAGCCACGTCGCCCGCGCTCACGGCCTCGTCGGCCGTACGCCCGTGGAGGTCGCCCGGTGCGACGAGTGGCTCGGCGCCGTCGACGACGTCCGCGCGCAGCTTCGCCGGCTGTCCTCCGCCCCCGCGGAGGAGCGCGCCGCCATCCGCACCGACCTGCGCACCGTCACCCTGCCGCGCTGGCTCGGCTACCTCGACCGGAGGCTGCGGGCCAACGACGACGGCCGCGGCTTCGCGGTGGGCGCCGGCGTGACCATCGCCGACCTGGCGCTCTGGTACCTGCTCGAGATGATCCGCGACAACGGCTTCGGCGAGGCGATCGATCGCCTCCCGGTCCTCTCGGCCTTCGCGCAGCGGATCGCCAGCCTGCCGCGCGTCGCCGCCTGGATCGCGTCGCCGCGACGCCGTCCCTTCGCGCCGCTCCCCTCGTAGGGCGCGACCCGCGGCACGTTCGACGGCCGATCCGCAGCATCGGGGGCTCAACGCATGCTCACCATCCTCCTCGCCGCCCAGGACTGCGACTCCGCCTGGCGTCACCTCCTCGCGGAGGGTGAAGCCCGCGCCGGCTTCGAGTGCGCGAGCCCGTCACAGCTCGTCCGTCGGCTCGGCAAGATCCTGGGGCTCCCCGGCGACCCCGCCGAAGCTCCCGCCCGCCTCGCGGCGCTCGCCCAGAAGCTGGACGTGCACGACGACGGGAGCCGCTCCTACTCGGCCTCGCGGAGGGCGGACCCCTTCGGCGTCGCCCGCTTCCTCCTCCTGCTGCGCGACGACCTGCGGCTCGCCGGATGGGACGGACGCCCGCTCGACGGCGGCGCGAGGCTCCGCGACCTCGGCGAGCTCGAGGCGCTCGGCAGCTCGCTCCCACCCGGCCTGCCGGACCTCGTCGCCGCGCTCATCGGCGCGCTCGGGGAGTCCGGCTCCATGCCTTTCCCCGTGGAGATCCGGCTCGCCTCTCCGGCCGCCGCCTTCCCCCCGCTCATCCGCACGCTCCTCGGGACGCTCTCCGGCGTGGGCGTCGAGGTC
>JBAVTL010000420.1:0-8718 GCA_049696175.1 Anaeromyxobacteraceae bacterium | reverse complement strand
CCGCCCCTCCGCCCTCAACCCCGAGCTCGGGCTGGTGACCCCTGCGCGGGCGGCGGCCTGGCGGCGCGGGGGGCGGGGGTTCTTCGTCTACACGGTGGACGCGCCCGAGGACGTGGCGAGGCTCTGCGCGCTCGGCGCGACCGGGTTCTTCACGAACGCCCCCGGCTCGGCGCGCGCCGCGGTCCGCGGCGCCACGCAGCTGTGACTCCTAGAACTCGAACCCGAGCCTGAACGACCCCGCGAGGGAGGGCTTCACGCGGAAGGTGGGGTAGCCGGCGGGCTTGAACTCGCCTCCGCCGTACTGCGTGATCTCCGCCGCGAGGCTGAGGGCATAGGTGGTCATCCGCACGCCGAGCGTCGGGCGGAAGAAGATGCCGGAGAGGCTGGGGAAGGAGGCGGTGCGCTGCTGTTGCGTGCCCGCGGCAGCGTCCGGGAAGAAGACGATCGCGTCGGACGACGCGCGCATGTAGGTGAAGCGGAGCGCGCCGTAGGGCGTGAGGCTGACGACGCCGAGCACGCCCCAGCGCTTGGAGACGATGAAGTCGAAGTCGGTCGCCCCGAGGTTGAGCGTCCGGACGCCGCCCGTCCGCGTGTAGGCGATCCGGAGCGCGAAGTCCGGGAGGACCCTGTCCCCCTCGAAGAAGGCCCACTTGGTCTCGAGCTGGCCGGCGTAGAGCGACGACTCGGCGAGGTACTTGAAGCGTGCCCCGAGCTCGATGCTGAAGGGGAGCGCCTTGCGGATCCGGACGCCCGGGACGAAGAGCTCGTGCGGCTTCATGCCCCGCGTCGGCCAGTAGTCGCGCGGGCCGAACGCGAGGGCCGCCGAGGACGCGCTGCCCACGACGTTGACGTGCGTCTGCGCGTAGGCCCCCTCGAACGCGACGTCGAAGCCCGAGTGGCCCGTGGTGGAGCCGGGGGTGAGGAGCGTGGACGTGAGCGCGAGCGCGAGGTCCGACGCGAGCATCCCGAAGCGCGCCTTGGCGTCGTCGGCGAGCAGGGCGTCGTTCGCCGTAGGTGAAACCCCTCCCTCGGCATACATCCAGACGTCCGGCGTGGGCGCGCCGAGCTGGCCCAGGTCGATGTCCAGGGGCTCGGCGAGCGCGGCGGCGGGGAGCAGGGCGGCGATGGCGAGCGCCAACGTGCGACGCATGAAGCCTCCAGAGAGAAAAACGCGCGAAACGTGGCGAGGTTAGCCACGGGTTTTCGGGGGTGTCAAACGTTCCCGCGCGCGAAACGCGCCGCGCGCTTCTCAAGGGCGCCGCCTTCGAACGTATGTGCTATGCAAGTCCCCTCTTCAGGACACCGTTCACGCGCACCAGGAGTTGACTCACATGAACCGCTACCTCCTCGCGGCCGTCGCCGCGCTCGCAATCTCAGCCACCCCGGCCCACGCCCAGCAGGCGAGCAGCCGCGGCGAGCTCTCCGTCCACGGCATCTTCGCCTACTACTGGGGCGACAGCGGCGTCGGCATCGGCGCCCGCTACCAGCTCCCGATCGTCCCCCAGGGGATCCTGCACGCGCAGGTGAAGGATGACATCGCGCTCGACTTCGGCGCCGACTTCGTCCACTCCAACTTCGGCCGCTTCGCCACCGCCTACTCGTACGATCCGTACAAGGGGGGGTACTACTTCACCTACGACGACCTGACCTGGAACGCGATCATCCCGACGGTCGGCATCCTCTGGGACTTCTGGCTCACGCCCCAGTTCGCGCTCTACCCGAAGCTCGAGACGGGCTTCGCGATCGGCTGGTGGTCGGCCGACTTCTACACGGGCTACGGGTACAGTGGCCCCCACGCGAACGCGTTCTTCCTCCAGGCGGCCGCGGGCGCGAAGGTCAAGCTCAACAACGGCCTGGCGCTCAAGGCCGAGGTCGGCTCCGGCATGCTGAAGCTGGGCGTCGCCTTCCCTCTGTAGACCTCTGAACTCCTCCCTCTCCCCCACCGGGGGAGAGGGTAGGGTGAGGGGGCGCCACGGTCTCCCTCACCCCGTCCCTCTCCCTCAGTGAGGGAGAGGGGGAGATGTCGACGGCGGGGCCCCGCCAGCTTCGTCATTTCCCCTCGCGCCGCGCCCGCATCATCTCGACCGCGAGCTGCTGGCTCTTCTTGTCGCCGGGGTCGGTCCTGTAGGCGCGCTTGAAGGACTCCTCCGCCTCCGCGTACTGGCCGAGCGCGCGCTGGATCTCTCCCGCGAAGAACCAGGCCCGGTTGCAGCCCGGCTCCTGCCTCTGCAGCCCCGCCAGCTCGTTGAGCGCGAGCCGCCCGTTCCGCTGGGGGTCCACGAGGTAGCGTGCCCACGCGAGGTAGGCGCGGTTGACGCCGCTCGGCTCTATGTCGGTCGCGAACTGGAAGTACTCCATCGCGCCGCGGTAGTTGCCGGTCTCGAGCCGGCTGGTCGCCTCGGCGAACTGCGTGGACGCGTCGAGCAGGTCGGTCTTGATCCGGAACTGCTCCTGCGTGGACGGCCGGTTGGCGCCGCTGGCCTTCTCGCCGGCCGCGGCCCGCCGCTTGCGCCAGAGGGCCGCCTGCTCCGGGAGTGAGAGCTCGCCGAACGCCTTCGCGCGCGCGGCGAGCAGCGCGTCGGCCTTCTCGCGCAGGTCGGGCGAGCGGAAGCGGAGCGGGCAGAACCTGTCGGCGAGGTCGAGGAAGGCCCTGCGCGCGGCGACGGCGTCCGCCGTCTCCGGGAGGCCGAGGAGGTCGAACGGATCCTGGGTCCGGTGGTTGAGCCAGGCGCCGAGCAGCGTGTTCTTCAGCTCGTCGGTCTCCTCGAGGATGGTCGCCCCGGGCTCCTCCGGCGCCTCCTCCTCGGGCTCGGGGCCGGCCTGCGCGTCCGCGAACGCGACGAAGCCCAGGACGGTCAGCGCGTAGAGCCGACGCATCGTCTCCTCGACGTCCAGCCCGGTCCGCTGCATCAGCTCGTCGAAGGTCGGGCGCGCGCGGAGCGCGTGGACCAGCTTCGAGTCGCGCGTCGAGAGCCTGAGCCCCCTCCACGCGTGGGGCGGTGCGGGGACCAGCCCGAAGCGCTGGTCGTCGGTGAAGGCGAGCCCCTGCGCCACGACGTCGAAGGCCAGGAAGCCGACCACGCCGGTGAGCACGAGCTGCGCCGGGTTGACCCGCAGCGCCAGCTCGGCGGGCGCGGCGTCGTCGGCCAGGCGGTAGGTCGCGTCGTGCCAGCGGAAGGCGTCGAGGATCTTGAGCGCGAGGTTCCCCTGCATGACCTTGTAGAGGTCGAAGGCGCTGATCAGCCCCTTCGAGACCAGCAGCTCCCCCATCCGCCGTCCGGACTGGACGCTCTCGCCGAGGGCCGCCTGGTACTGGGCCTCCGTCAGCTTCCCCTTGTCTACGAGCGTCTTCCCGAGCGTCTCGTGCAGCAGGTTCGAGCGGCAGGCGACCGGCGAGCCCTCCTCGAACTGGATCCTCTTCTCGAGGCCGCGGAGCTTCAGCTCCAGCGCGACGGTCCGCTGCTCCGAGAAGACGGCCTGGACGAGGAGCGGGAGCGGGGTCTCCGCGATCGCGCCCTCGCGCCTCGCGAGGATCTCGGCGGGGGAGGGATGCATGCGGCCACGAGCATAGCTCACCCCTTGATCACCCCCATCGGCTCCAGCCGCGCGACGAGGCGCGAGATGCCGGCGCCGGCCATCACCTTCACCACCTGCGCCACGTCCTTGTAGGCGTCGCTCATCTCCTCGGCGAGCGTCCCCTTGCCGCGCGCCATGATCTCGATCCCCCTGGCGCGAAGCTCCGCGGCGATCGACCGCCCCTTCGCCCTGCGCAGCGCCTCGCCGCGCGAGAGGCGGCGGCCTGCGCCGTGGCACGAGCTGCCGAACGTGTCGGCCATCGCCTTCGCCGTGCCTGCGAGGACGTAGGAGTAGCGCCCCATGTCGCCGGGGATGAGGACCGGCTGGCCGGCGGCGCGGTAGGGCTCGGGGACCCGCGGATCGCCGGGGCCGAACGCGCGGGTCGCTCCCTTCCGGTGGACGAGCACGCGCCGCGCGCGCCCCTCGACCTCGTGCTCCTCCTGCTTGGCCACGTTGTGGCAGACGTCGTAGAGGAGCCGCGCGCCGAGCGCGCGCTCCGAGAGCCCGAGCGCCTGGAGCAGCGCCCGCACGGCGAGGCCGGTCATCACCTGCCGGTTCGCCCACGCGAAGTTGGCCGCGGCGGCCATCGCCGAGAGGTAGCGCCGTCCCAGCTCGCTCCGGATCGGCGCGCACGCGAGCTGCCGGTCGGGGAGGCTCGCGTAGTCGGGGCCGAACTGGCCGAGGCGGGGCGCCAGCTCTCGCAGGAAGTCGTCGCACACCTGGTAGCCGAGGCCGCGTGACCCCGAGTGGAGCTGGACCGCCACCGCCCCCTCCCGCAGGCCGAACGCCTCGGCGGCGTCGGCGTCGTAGACCTCCGCGACGCGGTCCAGCTCGACGAAGTGGTTGCCGCTCCCCAGCGTCCCCAGCTGGTCCTCGCCGCGCTCACGCGCCCGGGGAGAGACGGCTTCGGGGTCGGCCCCGCTCAGCGCGCCCCCCTCCTCGCACAGCGCGGCGTCGCCGGAGGCCGCCTGGAAGCCGCGCCGCACGGCCCAGCGCGCTCCCTCGGTCATCACGCCGTCCAGCTCCTGCGAGGAGAGGCGAGGGATCGCGTGGCTAGAGCCGACGCCCACCGGGATGTCGCGGTAGAGCTGCGCCACCGCCGCGTGGAGCCGGGGGCTCAGCTCCTCCGCGTCGAGGGCGGTCGTGATGACGCGGACGCCGCAGTTGATGTCGTAGCCCACGCCACCCGGCGAGACCGCGCCGTCCTCCGCGTCCACCGCCGCCACGCCGCCGATCGGGAAGCCGTAGCCCCAGTGGTAGTCGGGCATCGCGAGCGAGAAGCGGAGGATGCCCGGCAGGTGGGCCATGTTGGCCAGCTGGCCGAGCGCGGCGTCGTCCGGCGACGGCGGGCCCGGGCTGTAGACGCGCCCCGGGACGCGCATCCGTCCTTCGCGCGGGATCTCCCAGAGGTCGCCTTCGACGTGGCGCAGCTTCATGGTTCGGCTCACTCGGCGTGGAGCACCGGCCAGCGCCTCCCGGCGAGCTCGAGGACGTACGCGCCGGAGCCCTCGGGTGACTCGTCGAGGGCGGCCCCGAGCGCGGCGTGGGCGGCGCGCGAGAACCGCGCGGGGGCGCTCCCCTTCACCGTGCAGCGGAGGAGGCCCTCCGCGTCGACGCGGAGCGTCGCCGGATCGAGCGGCTCGCGATGCCCGTCGGCGAGGAGGATCCACGGGTGCCCGCCGGCCTCGAGCCCCCCGACGGCGCGCACGACGAAGGGCGTGTCGCGCACCTCTACGTACGCGGTCTCCCGCCCGATCCGGACGATCCAGCGGCCGTCCGGGCCGCGAGCGAGCGAGCGCCACAGGACCTCCAGGGTCCGCTCGTGGCTGATGGGCTCGCCCTCGTGGAGGAAGCGCCCCTCGTCGTCGATGGAGAGGCCGCTTCGTGTGCGCAGGAGCTCGACGAGGTCGTCTGGATTCGTCACCGCAGCGATCATAGCCGAAGGGCGCGAAGGGTCACTCCGCCGTGGGCCGGAGCCCCGCGAAGTGGTAGATGGGGGACCCACGCCGAACCCGATCCGGAGGGATCTCGAACATGTCCCACGACGACGCCTCGCACGACAGCCACGGAGACCACCACGCCGCAGCCACCGTCGCTGGCGGGGAGAAGAGCTCGCCCGTCGTGGCGCTCTCGGCGCTCGTCCTCGGGGTCGCCTTCACGGCGACCCTGCTCTGGGCGCTCCTCTGCCCGCGCAAGGAGGTCTCGCCTCCTCCCTCTCCCATCGTGGCGACCGCGCCGAGCGTCCCTGCGGCCGGCGCCCTGGGCGCGATGGTGCAGCGCGACCTGATGGGCGGGGGCCGGATCACCGTCCCCGAGCGCGGCGTCGAGGGGCGGCTGCTGGCCTTCATCCAGGACCCGAGCCGTCCGGCCGACAAGACCACCTGGTTCGACTTCGACCGCCTCACCTTCGAGACCGGCTCGGCCACCCTGCTGGAGAGCTCGCAGGACCAGCTGACGGCCGTGGCGACCATCATGGCCGCCTACCCGGTGGTCAAGCTGAAGATCGGTGGCTACACCGACAACGTGGGTGACCCGGCAGCCAACCAGCTGTTGTCCGAGCAGCGCGCCGCCAACGTCCGAGACGCGCTGGTCCGGCTCGGCGTGGCGCAGGACCGGCTGGCCGCCGAGGGATACGGCGAGCAGTTCCCGGTGGGCGACAACGCCACGCCGGAGGGGCGCGCCATGAACCGGCGCATCTCCATGCGCGTCGTGGAGAAGTAGCTCCGGCTGCACGTGCGGTACCCCGACGCGCTCAGGTCCCTCCGGAACCCGAACCTCCGGCTCTTCTTCGGCGGGCAGGCGGTCTCGCTCGCCGGGACCTGGGCGCAGTCGGTGGCGCAGGGGTGGCTCGTCTGGCGGCTGACGGGCTCCAAGGAGATGCTCGGGCTCGTCGGCTTCCTCTCCCAGGTCCCGACCACCTTCCTGGGCATCTACGCCGGATCGCTCGCCGATCGGTTCCCGCGGCGCCGGCTCGTCCTGGTGACGCAATTCAACGCGGTGATCCAGGCGACGCTGCTCGCGGCGGTGACCCTCACCGGCGTCGTCCGCCCGTGGCACGTCCTGGTGCTCGCCGCGATGCTCGGCCTGACGCAGGCGTTCGAGATCCCGGCGCGCCAGGCCCTCCTCGCCGACGTGGCGGGCGAGGACATGTCCAACGCGATCGCCCTCAACTCGTCCACCGTCAACGCGGCGAGGGCGGTGGGGCCCGCCATCGCGGGCTGGCTGGTCGCGACGGTGGGTGAAGGGATCTGCTTCGCCTTCAACGCGCTCTCGTTCGGCGGAACGCTCTACGCGCTATGGGTCATGAAGGTGCCCGATCGCCCGGCGCCGCGCGCGGAGCAGGGGCGGCGCGCCCACCTCGCCGAGGGGATCGCGTGGGCGTGGCGCGCGAGGCACGTGCGCGCGATCCTCGCGCTCGTCGCCGTCTCGTCCCTCCTCGCGCTGCCATACACGATCCTGCTGCCGGCCGTCGCGTCGGAGGTCCTGCACGGAGGCCCTGGGCTCTTCGGCCTCCTGCAGGCGCTGGCCGGCGTGGGCGCCTTCGCCGGCGCGGCCTCGCTCCTTGGCCGGCGTGGCCTCCAGGGGCTCGCGCGCCGGCTCGGGATCGGCGCGACCTGCCTGGGCGGAGCGGTGGTGGTGCTGGGGCTCTCCCGCAGCGCCGCGCTCTCCGGCGTCGCGATGGTCCTCGCGGGCGCCGGGATGATCAGCCAGATGGCCGGCACGATGACGCTCCTGCAGGCGCTCGCGGGGCCGGAGATCCGGGGGCGGCTGATCGGGATCTTCTCGACCCTCTTCATCGGCGTGGGGCCCTTCGGCGCGCTCGCCGCAGGCTGGATCGCGCACCGGATCGGCGCCCCGGCCACGCTCGTCATCGGCGGCTCGATCGCCGTGATCGCGAGCGCCGTGTACCACCTCGCGCTGCCGCGGCTGCGCGAGGCGCTGCGGGACGCACACCCCGAGGTGGCAGCCGCGGGGATCCCGTGAAGCCGGCCGGTCACTCCGGTTAGATCCAGCCACGATGGCCTCGCGCGCGCCCCCGCCCCCGTGGATCGTCTTCTCCGCCGTCTCGGTGGGGACGCTGATGTCCACGCTCGACGGCAGCATCGTCAACGTGGCGCTGCCGACGCTGGGGGTGGAGCTGAACGCTTCGATCGATCGGCTGGAGTGGATCGTCGCCGGCTACCTCCTCACCCTGAGCGTCACGCTCCTCGTCGCGGGGCGGCTGGGCGATCTCTTCGGCCACCGGCGCGTCTACGCCGCGGGGCTCGCCCTCTTCACCGTCGGCTCCGGCCTCTGCGGCGCGGCCCCGTCGCTCACCTTCCTCGTCGCGGCCCGCGTGCTCCAGGCGCTGGGCGCGAGCCTCACGATGGCGGTCGGGCCGGCGGTCGTCACCGCCGTCTTCCCGCCCGGGATGCGCGGCCGCGCGCTCGGCGCGCTCGGCAGCGTGGTCTCCATCGGCCTCACCATCGGCCCACCGCTCGGCGGCGCCATCATCCAGGCGCTCTCGTGGCGCTGGATCTTCCTGGTCAACCTGCCGATCGGGATCCTCGGCGTGGCGTGGGCGCTCCGCGTCCTCCCGCCCCCTCGCCCGGTGAAGGGGGCGCGCTTCGACGGGACCGGCGCCCTCCTGCTCGCCGCCGCGCTCGGGCTCGGGATCGTGGCGCTCGACACGCTCCCGGACCGGTCGGTCCAGACGATGCCGCTCCTCCTGGCGGCTGCCGCCGCGGCCGCCCTCCTGGCCGTCTGGGCCCGGCGCGCCCCCGAGCCGATCGTGGACGCGGCGGTCCTGCGCGCACCCGGGGTGGGGAGCGGGCTGCTCGCCAGCCTCCTCTCGTACGTCGCGATGTTCACCCAGACGCTCCTGACGCCGTTCCTCCTGGCCCGCGTCTTCCGGCTCTCCCCCGGGGGCGTCGGCGCCATGCTCATCGCGGTGCCGCTCGCGATGGCGGTGGCGGCTCCGCTCTCCGGCTGGCTGGCGGATCGCTTCGGGGGGAGGGTGCTCCCCACCCTCGGGATGGCGCTCCTCGCGACCTCGCTCTACGGCCTGTCGCTGGCCGGGCCTGGCAGCTGGCTCCCGTCGATCGCGCTGCGGCTCGCGCTCGCCGGCGCGGGGATGGGCTTCTTCCAGGCCCCCAACAACAG
>JBAVTL010000419.1:0-6747 GCA_049696175.1 Anaeromyxobacteraceae bacterium | reverse complement strand
GCCGCTGCGCGACCCGCTCCAGGCTCCCAGCCGATCGGTAGAGCTGCTCGTACGGTGAGCCGGACGGCGCGGACGCGAGCATGTGGGCGCTCGTCCGCGCCGCCAGCGCCGAGTGGATGAAGCCTGGCCTGAGGAGGACGACGCGGATGCCGAAGGCGTGCAGCTCCCGACGGTACGCGTCGGCGAGGGCCTCTAGCGCGTGCTTCGAGACGTCGTACGCGCCGAGGAGCGGGATGGCGATCCGGCCCGCGATGCTCCCGACGAAGACGACGCGCCCGGCCCGGCGCCGCCGCATCTCCGGGAGGAAGGCGCGGGTCACGGCGTGGGCGCCGACGGTGTTGGTCGCGAGCTGCGCCATCAGCTGGGAGGGCTCCACGTCCTCGAGCGGCTGGGCGTGGGCGTAGCCCGCGTTGTTGATCACCGCGTCCAGCCCGGCGCCGCCGGTCTGCGCGAGCACGGCAGCACGCGCCGCCTCCAGGGAGGCCGGGTCGGTCACGTCGAGGCGGAGCGGCGTCAGCGGGAGGCCGGTCGCCTCGTCGGCGAGCGTCGAGAGGGCGGCGGGATCGCGCCCCGTGGCGAAGACGTTGAAGCCGGCGCGGGCGAGGTGGAGCGCGGTCGTGCGCCCGATCCCGCTCGTCGCGCCGGTGATGACGACGTTCGTACGCGTCAAGGCGTCCTCCAGTCGGTGGAGCTCGACTGCGACCCGCAGTATCTCCCGGATACCGGAGAGTGCAAGTGGTCCGAGGCTCACCTCGGCCCCTGGTTACGCACTACGGGTTTCGGCTGACCCATAGTGAACGTCGAGTGGGCGTGCTAGACGAGCGCCTTATGCGCTGGTTCGCCCGGAGGCGATCGTGATCAGGAACGTTAGGATCGGAAGTCGGCTAGCGGCGTCATTCACGCTCTACGTGGCCATCTCGACAGCAATCGTCTGGCTCATGCTCTACCTCATGGGGCAGGTCGAGGTCCGGCTCACGGAGGCCTCGACGGGCCAGTGGGCGCGGATCAAGCTTGCGCAGAGCGCTTCGTCGCGGGCGGCGGAGAACTCCTTGTTGCTCGCGCTCGCCTTCGGCGCTGGCGATCGCGCCGAGATCGACCGCCACCTCGCCGCCATCGACCAGAACCGGCTCAGGAACAGCGAGGAGCTCCGGACGCTCGAGGGGCTGCTGGGGGCGGAGTCCTCGGGGGCGGCGTTCAGGAGGATCGGCGAGGCGCGGAGCACCTTCACGACCGCGTTCGACCGCGCGCGGCGCGCGCTCGTCGAGGGGGCGGACGGCGTGGAGCGCGCCGAGGCGCTGGCCGCCGCCGTCAGGGCCCGCGCCGGCATCGGTGAGGCCTGGCAAGACTTCATCTCGCGCGAGGGGACGAAGATCGACGAGGCCGCCGCCGCTGGGCGGGAGGGGTTCGCGTGGGTGCGGACGCTGCTCGCCGGCATCCTCGCCGTCGCCGCCCTCCTGATCGTCGTCGTGGCCTGGCTCCTGACCCGCAGCATCACCGCCCCGATGGCCGAGGTGGTGGCGCTCGCCCGGCGGATCGCCGCGGGCGACGTCCGCGAGGCCATCGACGTGGACGGCCGGGACGAGGTAAGCGAGCTGCAGGAGGCGATGCGCTCGATGACCGATCGGCTCGCGGAGGTGATCGGGGAGGTGAGGGGCGGGGCGCAGGCGCTCACCGGCGCGTCGGAGCAGCTCGCCGCGACGGCGCAGACCGTGTCGCAGGGGACTGGGGAGCAGGCGGCCAGCGTGGAGGAGACGACCTCGTCGCTCGAGGAGATGAACGCGTCGATCCAGCAGAACGCGGCGAACGCCGGCCAGACCGAGGAGATCGCCAGGGCCGGGTCGAACGCCGCGGAGAAGAGCGGCGCGAGCGTGGCGGAGACGGTGGGGGCGATGCGCTCCATCGCCGACAAGATCGGGATCGTCGAGGAGATCGCCTACCAGACCAACCTGCTCGCGCTGAACGCTGCGATCGAGGCCGCGCGGGCGGGGGAGCACGGCAGGGGGTTCGCCGTCGTGGCCACGGAGGTGCGCAAGCTCGCCGAGCGCGCCCAGCGAGCGGCCGGGGAGATCGGATCGCTCGCCGGAACGAGCGTCGAGGTCGCGGAGCGGAGCGGCAAGCTCCTCGCGGAGCTCGTCCCGACGATCCAGAAGACGTCTGAGCTGGTGCAGGAGGTGTCGGCCGCGTCGCGGGAGCAGTCGTCGGGGGTCTCCCAGGTCTCAAAGGCCATGAGCGTCGTGGACCAGGTGACGCAGCGCAACGCGTCGGCGGCTGAGGAGCTCTCGTCCACCGCCGAGGAGGTAGCCGCCCAGGCGCAGGCGCTGCAGCAGCTCGTCGGGTTCTTCCAGTTGCGCGAGCAGGGTGGCGCAGCCAGGGCGCGGGGGGCAACTCACCCGCTCCATCACGCGCGGCCGAGCACCCCGGCGCTCCCTCGCCCCGCGGCGCCGGCCGCCGCCGGCGACGTGGGGTTCCGGAGGTTCTAGCTCAGCGCGCCGAGAGCAGGATGGCGCCGAGGCTCACCCACCCCGCGAGGATGGAGACGCCGAGGGGGATGGGCAGGCGGCCGAGGTGGAACCGGGTGGAGGGATCGGCCGCGTCCGCGATCGGCAGGCCGTTCGCGCGCGGCGCGGGCTGGACCGCCGCGGCGTAGATCGCGGTGACGAGCGCGACGCCGAGCGCCCCGGCACCGACGCCCGCGAGTGCCATCCCGAGCGTCGGCTCCGCCGCCTCGACGCCGGCCGGCGCCAGGATCGCGAGCGCCGCCGCGATGCCGTTGTTGGTCGCGTGGGCGATCACGGCGGGCCAGATGGAGCCGCTGCGCCAGGAGAGCCAGGCGTAGAGGACGCCGAGGAGCACGAGCGAGGGCGCCCGGATCGGATCGAGGTGGAGCAGCGCGAAGAAGAGGGCGCTCCCGCCGATCGCGACCGCCGGCCGGTGGCGGGAGAGCCAGGCGGAGGTGAGGTAGCCGCGGAACGCGACCTCCTCGCAGAGCGGCGCGACGAGCGTCGCGGTGAGCGCGAAGGCGCCCTGCTCCACCCACGAGCCCTCGAAGAGCCTGGAGAGGTCGTAGCGCTGGACGAGCCCAGCCGGCGCCACCGCCCGGACGGCGGCGAAGAGGGCGCTTCCGAGGAACCACCCCGACGACCCCACGACGAAGGCGAGCCCAGCGCCCGCCGTCGAGGGGGCGCGCAGGCGCAGCCACGCCCGGGCTTCGAGGTTCGACCCGGCCGTGGCGACCACCGCCGGGAGGAGGAAGACGAAGAGCTCGGTCCAGATCAGGCCGCCGAGCGGGCTGGCGAGCTGCGCGTAGAGCCCGGCCGGGAGCAGGAGCGCGAGCGTCAGGGCGAAGAGCGAGCCGCTCTTTCCTTGATCGGGCGGTGGCGAGGGCGGGGGGAGAGGGGGCTCCACGCGCGCGATCATACCTCTGCCGGATCCTGCCCAGAGCCCTGTATCATCGGTGGCCATGAACTTCGCAAACCGGACCGTCGTCCTGGGGGTGGGGGGCGGCATCGCCGCGTACAAGGCCGTCGAGGTCGCGCGCGCCGTCGTGAAGGGGAGGGGGACCGTCCGGGTCGCCATGACGCCGGCCGCGACCCGGTTCGTCGGCCCGCTCACCTTCCAGGCCGTCTCGGGCGCCCCGGTCCTCACCGACCTCTTCGACCCTTCGGTCGAGCACGACACCTACGGTCACCTCGGCCTCGCGCGGGCCGCCGACCTCTTCGTGATCGCCCCCGCCACCGCCGATCTCATCGCGCGGCTGCGCGCGGGGATGGGGGACGACTCGGTCACCACCACCGCGCTCGCGATCACCTGCCCGGTCCTGATCGCGCCGGCGATGAACACCCGCATGTGGAAGAACCCCGCGGTGCAGGAGAACCTCGCGGCGCTGCGCGCGCGCGGCTGGCACGTCGTCGGCCCAGGCTCCGGCGCCCTCGCGGACGGCGACTTCGGCGAGGGGCGGATGGCGGAGCCGGAGGAGATCGCGCTCGCGGCCTCGCGGCTGCTCGGCAACGTGGACCTCGCCGGCCGGCGGGTCCTCGTCACGGCCGGCCCCACCCGCGAGCCGATCGACCCGGTCCGGTTCATCTCCAACCCGTCGTCAGGGAAGATGGGCTACGCGCTAGCGGCTGTCGCGGCGCGGCGAGGCGCCGAGGTGGTCCTCGTCTCCGGACCGGTCGCGATCCCCGAGCCACCGGGCGTCAGGGTGATCCGCGTGGAGACCGCGGAGGAGATGGCGCGCGCGGTAGAGCCGGAGGCGGCGACGATGGATCTCTTCGTCGCCGCGGCCGCCGTGTCGGACTACCGCCCGAAGGTGGTCGCGGCGCAGAAGATCAAGAAGGGGCACGGGAGCGAGACGCTGGAGCTCTCGCGCACCCCCGACATCCTCGCGGGGCTCGGCGAGCGGTACGGCGGCAAGGCGGGCGGCCCGGTCCTCGTCGGCTTCGCGGCGGAGACCGAGGAGGTGATCGCCCGCGCGCGAGAGAAGCTCAAGGCGAAGCGCTGTGATCTCGTCGTGGCCAACAAGGTGGGCGTCCCGGGCTCCGGGTTCGGCGGCGACACCAACCGGGTGGCTCTCGTGTCGCAGACCGAGCTGGCCGAGATCGAGGGGCCCAAGGAGAAGGTGGCGGAGGCGATCCTCGACTGGATCGTGCCGGTGCTGGATCACCGGCGGCCGAGGCCGGAGTAGCCTGGGCCGACTCATCGCCGGTTGCTGCTCCCACCGCACTGCGGCGTACGTGCACGGCTTCGCGAGCGGCGCCGGGCTTCCCGGGACACAGGGCGTGAGCGGAGAGGTCTCACTCGGCGTCCCTGGAGATCCCTACGCGCGCCCGCGGCAGGTGTCGTTGCGCTGCGACGCCGCCGCGGTTCCGTGCATCGTCTGGGGGACGCTGAAGGCCGACGGCTTCCTCGACGTGGCGCTGAGGCTCGATCGGCTCGACCCGGCGACGGAGACGACGCACGCGCTCGCCAGGACGGGCTCCGCGACCTGTCCGTGAGCGCTGGTCGGGCGGGGCTGCCCCTGCGCCGCCCTTGAGGGAGGCCGCCCCGCGGCAGCCTTCCGATCGGCGGTGCGTCATTCCCCGCATCGCGAGTCTCCGTGCCGAAAGCGGCTTACGAGGGGGAGGGCGCCGGCTCGACGCGGCCGCGGCTTCGCTGACGACGGTTCGGGGCTGCGAGGCCGGGCGGCCGGGGTCCACTCGCATCCACGGGGGTCACGGCTGCCGGGCATCTGGCGCAGACAGTCGGCTCGCACCACGCGTGAATCGGTCCATCAGTTCGTCGCCGTAGACGCGCCTCGCCGCGAGCAGGTTGTGGGCCGCACATGCCAGCCGAGTGTTACCGACAGTGGACTCGCCGCCCAGCGCGAATGGGTGAATGTGGTCGAACTGAAGCCTGTGGGTCGAGCCACAGATCTCGCCGCTCTCCAGCCTGAACTGGCAGCGTCCCCCATCGCGGAGCCAGACCTCGCGGCGGACGTCGGCAGGGATGTAGCGTGGGCGGGATCGAGGGACCGGCGGACGTCCTGAGGGCGGCGGCTCTTCGTTGGGCGGAACGGCTTCGATCTGCGGGGCGGCCCGCTCGGCCTTCGGCCTCGTGCATGGCCCCGTGCTGGGCCTCATGCTGAGCCCCTTCTTCTTCGCGGCCCGCTCGATGAGGAGGTCGAGCCCCGCCTCCAGGATCGCCTCGGCGTCGGCGCCCGGATGCGAGTGCGAGAGCGCCTCGCGGGCGACCTCCAACTTCTCCAGGAAGCGCTTCGAGACCGTCACGTGCAGCCGGCGCGCCTCGGCGGTGAGCGGCTGGACGCTCGTGGGCGGAGCCGGTCGGGGCGTGAGTGACGGCTGCGGTTCTACTGGAAGAACTTCTGCGCCAAGCTGCCGCATGGCAGCCTGCTCTGAGGACGGCGCCCCTATCGTGGCTCCAGGCAAGACCATAGCCCGCGCCGCAGGGGCAGGGACCTTCGTCACCACCTCGCGCCGCGGCACCACCTCGGCGGGCAGGATCTCCGCGGCGACCGCCTTCGCCTCCTGCTTGGAAGCGTGGAAGAAGCGCGGCAGCACCGCGGCCCGGTTCTCCGGCGTGATGACCTTCGCCAGCTCGACGACGCTCGTAATACAAAGCCTGCCATCTCTCAGCGGCTCGACCACCTCGGGGTAGCGCTGGATGAGCTCCGCGGCGACCTTGCGGAAGTGGCTCGCGCCCTTGGAGAGGCCGAGGTCCCGATGGAGGAAGGTGAAGAGGCTGGCGTGGCCCAGCTTCATCCAGGCCTTCCGATCGTCGAACTCCGCGAGGGCGACGAGGAAGTCGGCCATGGCGTGGCGCTCGTTGCAGAGGAGTGAAGCGAGGCGGGCGGCGAGGTCGCGTGGGTTCATGAGCGGAGTGTCTCACGCAGATCCGCACCCTCCGTAAACGCCCACAATCGGCCGCTGCCGCGAGTTCGCGAGAGGGGGCTTCTGCCTCCGAAGACGTGTGTCGAGCATGCCGTAACGCGTGCTGCGTGCGGCCTGACGGACGTTCACAGAGCAGTCGAGACCGCGACGAGCAACCCGGCCCCAAGCCTGTCAATACCTTCTGTGAGTGAACCACATCTGGGACGGCCCTCGCCCGTCGCCGACGCTGCGTGAGCGCGTGCGCCGCCCCCTCTCCCTCGTTGCTGCTTCTCGCGCGTAGACTCTCCTGGCGGCGGAGACGCGACGACCTGCGCCAACTCGCTGCGGGGCCGGTCGAGATGAGATCAATGGGCAGCATTCC
>JBAVTL010000418.1:0-4032 GCA_049696175.1 Anaeromyxobacteraceae bacterium | reverse complement strand
TATCCGCTGCGCGCGCCCTTCGCCGGCACGGTCGTGGCCCGAGACGCGGTGACCGGGAGGAGCGCGACGGCTGGGCAGGTCCTCGTCCAGGTGGCGGACCTCTCGATGATGTGGGCGCAGCTCGAGGTCTCCGAGGCGGACGCCTCGCTCGTCCGGCCAGGCCAGCCGGTGCAGGTCACGCTCGAGGGGATGCGCGGCCCCCCCCGCGACGCGAAGGTCACGAGGGTCTCCCCCTCGGTAGACCCCGCCTCCCGGACGGTCCGTGTCCGGGTGGAGCTGCCCAACCGCGACCGGGCGCTGAAGGCCGGCGCCTTCCTGCGCGCCCGGATCCACGTCACCGCGGAGCAGGAGGCGATGCTCGTCCCCAGCGAGGCCGTCCAGCAGGCCGAAGGCCGCACGCTCGTCTTCGTGAAGCGCGGCGCCAGCGCCTTCGAGCCGATCGCCGTGCGGACTGGGGCGCACGCCGGCGACCTCGTCGCGGTGACAGGAGGCCTCGAACATGGCGCCGAGGTTGTCACGACGGGCGCCTTCCTCCTCAAGACCGAGATCATGAAGGCCTCCATAGGCGCCGGGTGCTGCAACCTCGAGGAGAAGCAGTGACATGCTGACCCGGACCATCGAGTGGTCGCTCACCCACCGCTGGATCGTGCTCGGAGGCAGCGCCGTCGTCGTCGTGGCGGGGCTGCTCGCCTTTCGGGACCTGCCTGTCGACGCCTTCCCCGACACGACCCCCACGCAGGTGCAGGTCAACGCGGTCGCGCCCGCGCTGACGCCGGAGGAGGCGGAGAGGCAGCTCACCATCCCGATCGAGCAGGCGCTCTCGGGGCTCCCCAGGGTCGAGGAGCTGCGCTCCATCTCGAAGTTCGGCCTGGCCCAGGTCACCCTCCGCTTCGCCGACGGGACCGACCTCTGGTTTGCGCGTCAGCAGGTGGCGGAGCGGATCGGGCAGGTCGAGCTGGCGCCAGGCCTCTCGCGCCCGTCGCTCGGGCCCGTCGCGACCGGCCTCGGCGAGGTCTTCCACTACCTGGTGAAGAGCAGGAGCCGCAGCCTCGAGGAGCTCAGGACCCTGCACGACTGGGTCATCGCGCCCCAGCTGCGCAGCGTCCCCGGCGTGGCGGAGGTGAACGCCTGGGGCGGGAAGGAGAAGCAGTGGCACGTGGTGGTGGATCCGCGGCGACTCCAGCAGTTCGACCTGTCGCTGGGCGATCTCTACCGCGCCCTGGAGGCCAACAACGCCAACGTTGGCGGGGGGGTGATCGACCGGGCGGGCGCCGCGACCCTGGTGCTCGGCGTGGGGGCGCTCGACGGCCGTCGCGCCATCGAGGAGGTGGTGGTGGCGGCGCGCCACGGCGTGCCCATCCGCGTGCGCGACCTCGGGCAGGTGCAGGTGGGCCACGAGATCCGGCGCGGCGCCACCACGGCCGATGGGGAGGGCGAGGCCGTCCTGGGGCTCGGCTTCATGCTCGTCGGCGAGAACAGCCACGTCGTGACGGGCGCCCTGGCCAGGCAGCTCGACCTCGTGAAGGCTCGCCTGCCTGCCGACGTCCAGGTCGAGCCGGTCTACGAGCGAACGGAGCTGGTGGACCTCGTCCTCCGAACCGTCAAGGCGAACCTCCTGGAGGGCGCCCTGCTGGTGGTCGCCGTCCTGTTCCTGTTCCTGGGCAACGTGCGCGCTGGGCTCGTGGTCGCGGCCGCGATCCCGCTCTCGATGCTCTTCGCCTTCGACGCGATGACCCGGTTCGGGATCGCCGGCACCCTGATGTCGCTCGGCGCCATCGACTTCGGCCTCGTCGTAGACAGCTCGGTGATCCTCGTGGAGAACGCGGAGCGGCGCCTGGCGGAGGCCGCGGGGACCCGGTCGGTGGTCGAGATCGTGCGCGACGCCGCGGTGGAGGTGCGTAAGCCGACGCTCTTCGGCGAGCTCATCATCATGATCGTCTACCTCCCGATCCTCGCCCTGGAGGGCGTCGAGGGGAAGATGTTCAGGCCCATGGCGCTGACGGTCATCTTCGCCCTCGTCGGGTCGATGATCGTCTCGATGACGGTCATGCCGGTGCTCGCGTCCATGGCGCTGCGCCCTCCCCGGGCGGGCAGGGAGCACCGCGAGCCTCGCGCCGTGCGCTGGCTCAAGGCCCGGTACCGGCCGCTGCTCGAGTGGGCGCTAGGACACGTGAAGCAGGTCATGGGGGTGGCCGCCGCCGTGGTCCTGATCGGCGCGGCCCTGGCGTCCCGCCTCGGGAGCGAGTTCATCCCCCGGCTCAACGAGGGGACCGTGGTCATCAACACCGTGAGGCTGGCCGAGGTCTCGCTCTCGGAGTCGCTCCGGTACGGCGATCGCATCGAGAAGCTCCTGCTCGCGAGGTTCCCGGACGAGGTGAAGCGCGTCTGGTCGAGGACGGGCACCGCCGAGGTCGCGACCGACGCGATGGGGCTGGAGCTCACCGACGTCTTCGTCACGCTGCAGCCGCGCGACAGGTGGAAGCGGGGCTCCACGCAGGACGAGCTGGCCGCGCAGATGAAGGCGGCGCTGGCCGACATGCCGGGGATGCGGATGTCCTTCCTGCAGCCCATCGAGATGCGGGTCAACGAGATGATCGCCGGCGTTCGCAGCGACGTCGGCGTCAAGGTGTTCGGCGACGACCTGGACGTGCTCAAGGCCACGGCCCGCGAGCTGGAGGCGGTGGTGAGCCGCGTCCCCGGCGCCGCCGACGTCACCGTGGAGCAGGTCACCGGACAGCCGGTGCTCCAGGTCACCGTGGACCGCGCGGCCATCGGCCGGTACGGCATCGCCGCGCGTGACGTCCTGGACGTGGTGGAGGCGATCGGGACGCGGATCACCGGCCAGGTCCGCGAGGGCGAGCGCCGGTTCGACCTGGCGGTGAGGCTCCGCGACGAGTATCGGCAGGACCCCGCCAGGCTCGCCTCGATCCCGGTGCGCTCGCCCGGCGGGGAGCGCGTGCCGCTGGGGCAGCTGACCTCCATCCGTGAGGTCTCGGGCCCCACGACCATCCAGCGGGAGTGGGCGAAGCGCCGCCTCGTAGTGCAGGCCAACGTGCGAGGGCGGGATCTGGGCGGCTTCGTGGACGAGCTCCGCGACCGGATCGGGCGTGAGGTCGCGCTGCCTCCCGGCTACTTCGTGCGGTACGGGGGGCAGTTCGAGAACCTCGAGCGGGCGCGGCGACGGCTGATGGTGGTCGTGCCGCTCGCCTTGAGCCTGATCTTCGGGCTCCTCTACCTGACCTACCGCCGCGTCCAGGACAGCCTCCGCATCTTCGCCGGCGTGCCGTTCGCCATGGTCGGAGGTGTCGTGGCCCTGCTGGCGCGAGGGCTCCCCTTCTCCATCTCGGCGGCGGTGGGCTTCATCGCCCTCTCCGGCGTGTCGGTCCTCGGGGACATGGTCCTGGTCTCGCGCGTCCGACAGCTCCTCGGCCGCGGCCTCCCGGTGGCGGAGGCCATCCGTGAGGCCGCGCTGACCCGCATGAGGCCCGTGCTGATGACCGCGGCCGTGGCGGCGCTGGGCTTCCTGCCGATGGCGCTCAACACCGGCGTCGGCGCAGAGGTGCAGCGGCCGCTCGCCACGGTGGTCATCGGCGGCATCGTCTCCTCTACCCTGCTGACGCTGCTCGTACTCCCAGTTCTCTACGCGGCCTTCGGAGGCGTCGCGCAGCCGCCGGCCACCCTGCCCCGGCCCAGCGGCCCGGGCGGGGAGGAGGAAGCACATGTCGCTCCATGAGGTGGGGATGCTGGCGCTCCTCGCGGCGTCGGCTGCGAACGTGGCGCTCGCCAGCGACCAGCTCACGCTCGCCGCGGCGACCGCGCGGGCGCTTGCCCAGAGCCCCGACGTGCTGGCGGCCGAGGCGGAGGTGGAGGCCGCCCGGGCACGCCTCGGCGGGGCGGCGATCCTCCTCGCCTTCAACCCGGAGCTCTCGGCGCGCGCCGGTCCGCGCGAGGAGGCGGGCGCCAGGACCACCGACTACGAGGCGGCCCTGTCACAGCGCGTCGAGCTCGGCGGCCAGCGCGGGCTGCGGATGG
>JBAVTL010000417.1:0-1576 GCA_049696175.1 Anaeromyxobacteraceae bacterium | reverse complement strand
CCTTTCGCGCGCGGCCGTCCCCCCTCCCCTTCGCCGCCAGTCGCGCGAGGGTGGCCTCGTCCTTCCGGGCGAGGGCGTCGAGGGCGTCGTCACGATCCGACGGGCGCACCTTCGCGGCGTCGAGGATGGCCGGGGCGAAGCGCGCGTGGCCGATCTCGACCACGGCGTCCTTCAGCCCGACCTTCGCGAGCGATCTGGCGAACAGGACCAGGATCTCCGCGTCCGCGGCGGCGCCGCCGGCGCCAAGCAGCTCGACGCCCGACTGGTAGACCTCACGGGGCCGCCCCGCCCGCTCCTCACGCGCGCGCAGCACCGGCCCGTCGTAGCAGAGCCGCGCCGGCGAGGGCAGGGCGTCCGGACGGGCTGCGTAGAGCCGCGCGATCTGAGGCGTGATGTCTGGCCGGATGGCGACCGCCTCGCCGGAGCCCGGCTCGACGAACTTCATCACGTCGGCGAGGGCGGCGCGCGACAGGCCGCGCTCGACGACGTCGAGCCGCTCCAGCGTCGGCAGGAAGACGCGCCGATAGCCCAGGGAGGAGAAGACCTGCTGCAGCCGCGCCGAGAGATCGGCGAGGTGGGCCGAGTGATCCGGCGTGAGATCGCGGAGGCCGGAGGGGAGCGAGAGATCGAGCATGGTGGCGTGCGCACTCTATACGGAACCGGCCGGGTCCGGAACCGGAACGACGCGGCGCCTCCTACCTCAACGACCCCACCGGCTCGCCAGGGGAGAGGTCGATCGACGCGCCGAGCGTGTCGAACTCGCCACCCTTCTTGAGCCGGACGTAGGCGGACGCGCGGAAGCACCGGCACGGAGAGTCCCAGACGAACGTGGCGGTCTGCTGCTGCACGTGGAGGGCGTCGTAGTGCGCGACGTTCCCGGCTGCGTCGCGGGGGGCGTCGAAGTCCCGCGCCGGGAACGCCAGGTCGTAGCCGATCGTCGCTGGTCCGATCGGAAGCCTGAAGCCGGCGCTCGCGAGGGACGACGCGCCGAACGGCGTCGGGCGCAGGTCGAAGAGGGCGTCGGCTCCCCCCTGCCCCGAAGGCGCCCCCCCCGCTCCAATAGAGAGGAGGCCGGCGTGGAACTCGTGCCCGCGCCGGCTGTGCACCGACACCGAGCCACGCACCTCGGTCCAGTCGTCGAGCGGGCGCGAGGGGTCCGCGACGCTGCGCACGCGCCTCGCGAGCCCCGCGTACCCGGCGGACGCACTAGCGGTGAACGGCCCCGCCGACGCGCGCAAGGTCGCGAAGGCGTCGGCGAGCTCCCCGGCCCCCAGGTCGAAGTCCTGCCCCAGCTCGAGGTGGAGCAGCTCACCGACCGGACCGTCGAGCCGGGTCTCCACCGAGGCGCGTCCCTGCGCGAAGGAGCCGGGCGGCGCGGCGGCGAGCAGCCGCGGCGCCACGAAGCTCACGGCGGCCCCTGGCGGGATCTCCGCGGCGCGATCCCACCCGTCGTAACCGGGCCCCGGCAGGCGCCCGCCGAGGACGCCGGACCCGACGCGCCAGGCGAGGCGCGGTACGATCGACTGCCGGAGGGCGCCGAAGCGGCGGCTCAGCTCGGTCTCGACCGCGACCCCCG
>JBAVTL010000416.1:0-1597 GCA_049696175.1 Anaeromyxobacteraceae bacterium | reverse complement strand
CTCCTCGTGCCCGCCGCCGCGGCCGCGGCGGTCGCCTCGCTCCAGGCTGGGCTGCTCGTCTCGCTGGAGCCGCTCCGCTTCCGCCTCGAGCGGCTCGACCCGTCGAAGGGGCTCCGTCGGCTCCTCTCGACCGCCTCGCTCGGCCAGGTGGCGGTCGGGCTCGCGAAGGCGGCGGTGACGGTCGCGCTCCTCGCCGGCTGGGTCGATCGGCACGGCCGCTCGATCGCGCAGGCACCGCGGCTCGGGGTCGCGGCGCTCTGGCGGGCGTTGCCGCTCGGCTCCCTCTGCCTCCGGCTCTCGCTGACGGCGCTCGCGTTCGGGACGATCGACCTCGCGCTCTCGCGCCGCCGCCACCGGCGCTCGCTGATGATGTCGCGCGACGAGGTGCGGCGGGAGGCGAAGGAGGACGAGGGGGATCCGCAGCACCGCGCGGAGCGCCGGCGCCTCCACCGGGCCGTCCTGGAGGCGGCGCCGATCTCGACGGCCACCGTGGTCGTGGTGAACCCGACGCACGTCGCTGTCGCGCTGTCGCACCGCAGGGAAGCCGACGAGGCTCCGCGGCTGCTCGCCAAGGGGACCGGGGCGGACGCCGCGAGGATCCGCTCCACGGCGCGCAGGGCCGGCGTGCCCGTCGTCCGGGACGTCGCGCTCGCGCGTGCGCTCTTCAGGCTCGCCGACGTGGGCGACGAGATCCCGGCGGAGCTCTTCGACGCGACGGCCGCGGTGCTGGTCCACGTCTACGGGATCGGCGGGGTGCGGGCGTGAGGCCGCTCGACGCGCTCGCGGCGCGCCTCCGCTCCTCCGGCGAGCTCCTCTTCGCGCTGGCGGTCCTCTCGGTCGTCGCGCTCCTGGTGATGCCGCTCGGCCCGGCGCTGCTCGACATGGGGTTGGCGCTCAACCTCGCGCTCTCCGCGACCATCCTGGTGGTCACCCTCTTCTCGCGCGAGGCGCTGCGCTTCGCGAGCTTCCCCACGCTCCTCCTCCTCACGACCCTCTTCCGGCTCGCGCTCAACGTCAGCTCCACGCGGCTGGTCCTCGGTCGCGGCGAGGCGGGGCGGGTCATCGAGGCCTTCGGCCGCGTGGTGGTCCAGGGGAACTACGTGGTCGGCGCGGTGGTCTTCGCCATCCTGACGCTGGTCCAGCTCCTCGTGGTTGCGAAGGGGGCTGAGCGGGTCGCGGAGGTGGCCGCGCGCTTCACCCTCGACGCCCTCCCGGGGAAGCAGATGGCCATCGACGCCGACCTGCGCGCGGGCTTCGTCGACGCGGCCGAGGCGCGCCGGCGCCGGCGCGCGCTCGAGCGGGAGAGCCAGCTGTACGGCGCGATGGACGGCGCGCTCAAGTTCGTCAAGGGAGACGCCGTCGCCGGCATCGCCATCGTCCTCGTCAACGTGCTGGGAGGACTCGCGACCGGCGCGCTTCGGGGCATGCCGCTCGCCGAGGCGGCCCGGCGCTACGCGCTGCTCGCGATCGGCGACGGCCTCGTCTCCCAGGTGCCGGCACTCCTGATCGCGGTGAGCGCGGCCGTGACGGTGACGCGGGTGGCCGGCGACGACGGGGGCGCCGGGCTCGGCAGCGAGATCGTCGGGCAGCTCACCGG
>JBAVTL010000415.1:0-2039 GCA_049696175.1 Anaeromyxobacteraceae bacterium | reverse complement strand
CGAGCCCGCCCCGCCCCGCCGCGCTGCGGAGCCGGTGCGTCGGCGCCGGTGGCCGGTGGTGATTGGGGTGGGCGCGGTGCTCATCGCCGCGGTCGGCGCTGGGGCATTCCTCGCGCTGAGGCACCTGGCGCCGGTCTCCTTCGTCCAGCAGTGGTTCGCGGCTGCGCCGGTCGCACCGCCAGTCGCAGCACCGGTAGAGCCACCGCCCGCCGCGCCCCCCGCAGTCTCTCCTCCTGCGCTCGTGCGGGCCACTGAGGCCGCGCCCGCCGCTGCGCCCGCGGTCGTGGAGCCTCCTCCTCCGGCGTCCGTGCCCGCAGCGCGGATGACCGCCGCCGACCGCACGAGGGCCGAGCGCGAGAAGAGCGCTGCCGACAAGGCGAGGGCTGCGGCGGACCGTGCCGCAGCCGGCAAAGCCACCGCCGAGCGGGCGGCAGCGGAGAAGCTCGCCGCGGAGAAGGCTAGGGTCGCGGCGACTCCGCCGACTCCGCATGCTCCGCCGCCGGTCCCCGTGAAGCGGAAGGGGCCCGAGGCGGCAGAGGTGCGCGCGGTCCTCGCCCGGACCGGTGCGTCCTTCGACGAGTGCGTGCGCGCGGCGGCGGCCGGACCGGACGCCTCCTACGTGGGTCGTTCGGTCGATCTCTACGTGGAGGTCGCTCCAGCCGGGAACGCAAACGACGCCTTCATCGACGACGATGGGCTTGCCAGCTCGCAGCTCGGCAAGTGCCTGAAGCGGGCGGCGATGAAGATGACCTTCTCGCCCTTCGAGGGCGAGCCCGTCCCCCTGCGCATGCCGTTGCGGCTGAGTCCCAAGTAGCCACTGAGAGCGCGCTTCCTCGCGATGCGACGAACCGCCGCGCCTCGGTCTTGGGATGCGGCCGTTGCCGATTCCAGCCGCCGTGATGATGGTCGCTTACCGGGTCCCTCGCGCCCCGCTGGGTGTGAAGGCTCCCGCGCGACAAAACGTCACGAATTCGGGACCGTCTTCGGGACGTGACCGTTATCAGGGCAGATTGTGCGCCGCGCACGTTCACTGGTCGTCGAGGCGTGGCGGAACCGCAGTTGCAGTCGTGAAGGGCTCCGCCGAGGGCGGCAACGGCCGGCGTCATCGGCCCAATGAGACGAGGGGACGGGAAACATGAAGAACATGGCTATCGGACTTCGCCTGGCGCTCGGCTTCGCCGTGATGCTGGTGATCACCCTGGCGGTAGCAGCGACTGGCTACTGGGGAGTTGAGAGCGTCGCCAGCAAGACCGACGAGATCCTGGCGGGCCCCGCGAAGGACGCCCAGACCGCGGCTGAGATGGCGAAGCATGCCCTTGGGCTGCGCCGGTACGAGAAGGACTACCTGCTCGCGATCGGCGCGGACGGCGCGGACGGCGCGACGGCGCTCCGCAGCTGGGAGGGGGAGCGCGAGGAGCTGAAGGAGCACATTGCCGCCATCCAGCCCAAGCTGGCCGACACACCTGCGGACGCCGCCGCGCTCGACAGCATGGCGCGGGGGCTCTCGTCTTACGAGGCCGCCTTCGCGGCGCTGCAGGGGAAGGTCAGGGCCGGCGAGATCACGACCCCTCACCAGGGGAACGAGGCGCTCGAGGGGGTCAAGGGCGCGGTCCACGAGCTCACGGAGACGTCGGACACCATCTCGGCCCACCACTTCGAGGAGATGGCTGGGGAGGATCAGGTCATCGAGGGGACGCGCGGGTCGGTCCGGAACACGATGGTGCTCATCCTGATCGCCGGCGTGATCTTCGGCGTGGGGGTGAGCCTCTACATCACGCAGTCGATCACGGGCCCCATCGGGCTGGTGGTGGGCGTGGTGGAGAGGATGGCGGCTGGCGACCTGCGCGAGCCCCCCACGGTGGACCGGACGGACGAGACGGGCCGGCTGCTCAACGCGGTGAAGGTGATGGTGGAGAAGCTGGGAGAGGTGATCGGGGAGGTGAGGGGAGGGGCGGAGGCGCTGACGGCGGCGTCTGGGCAGGTGTCGTCGACGTCGCAGAGCCTGTCGCAGGGGACGGGAGAGCAGGCTGCGAGCGTGG
>JBAVTL010000414.1:0-7297 GCA_049696175.1 Anaeromyxobacteraceae bacterium | reverse complement strand
GATGCGCCGATGCTCCCCTGGAGGACCGGTACGGTGGCGGCTCCGTCCGCTGCGACCGCGCGAGCCGGTGCGGCAATACTGCACAGCGCCCATAGGGTGGCACCCGCCAAGGTCCGGAGGTTCATGGGATGCAGCCCTCTGCAAGGGCTGGACCGCGTAAGAACTGGCGTTTCCGCTAGAAGCTTCGATACTTCGCCAACTTAGGGGAACGCCAATAGCGCGCGCGCGGTTCCGCACATGGGCGATTTGACGCACGATCAGGGTGAAGCGCCGCACCCAAGCGGGATTCACTCACCTGCACCCACATGGCCCCGGCTGCGAGAAGAATGGCGCCACGCGGCGACGAGCGAGCGGCTCTACAGGTGCGCTTTGTGGCACTTGCGACAGAGCGGCACGTAGTCGTCCCGCAGCCCGTGGGGGTGTTTCTTCGTGTCGTGCGGGTCGTGGCAGGTGTGGCAAGCGATCAGGCGCCCGGTAAGCAGCGGCAGACCCTCGGCATCCGCCGGCTGTGGAACCCGATACGGATGCTTCATGAACTTCGGCTCGTGGCACTGCGCGCAGAGCTCGATCGGATCGACTCGGGGCGACCGCTCCCCGGCGACGTGGCAGCGCTGGCAGAGCGCGCCGGCCGCGTACTGGTGCGGGTTGACGACCTTAGCGGCCTCCGGCTCGGCGACCCGCTCGAACAGGACCGGGGCGTGCGGGATCACCTTCCCCGCGCTCGACGCGTGGCTGCAGGCCGTGAGGAGGAGGGGCGCGAGGTAGCAGGAGAGAGGTCGCATGTCGGGCTCCGGCGGGGACGGAGCAGCGTAGCACGGCCGCGCCAGCCTCACCCCGCAGGCTTCCTGCGGACCGACTCGTGAATCTGGCTGCCCCTACGCGCCCACCCCGATGACGAAGGCGAGGTTGTTCCTCCACGGAGCGAGCCGCAGCCGATCGATCACCTTGCGACCCGGAAGCGCCTCGTGAATGAGCGCCTCGAGCTCTCGCCCGCTGAGGTAGTGAACTGCCTCGCCAGAGATGACGCGGTCCGAGAACCAGTTGAGCGCGTGCACGACGTTCGCGCGTCTCTCCCAGTCCTTGATCACCAGACAGCCGTCGTCACGAGCGGCCTTGGCCGCGTCTGCGATGAATGCGTGGCGCTCACCAGGTGGCACGTGGTGAACGACATCGCCAACGACGACCATGTCGAAGGTCCCGGGAGCGCGGGCGACGACGGACGAGAGCGACTCGATCCGGAACTCGGTGCGGGATCTGTCGAGCCCGAAGAGCCGTCCGGGGGTCCCGGCGATGTCGATCCCCGTGAGGAAGGCCGATGGAAATGTGCGCGCAAGCTCCTCGCTCAGCAAACCCTCGCCGCAGCCGACCTCCAGAATTCGGGATGGCGCGAAGCGCGTCGCCAGCGCAGCAGTGAGCGTGCGCGGGTCATAGAAGAAGCGACGATAGGCCCTCGCAACGAACGGCTCTGCCGGCCCCATGAGCCGCCGAACTGCAGGTCCGAGCGCCACGTCACCGGCCTCCATCCGTCGGAATGTCCATCCCGCGCTTCTTTCACGGGGATCTGGACCTGTCAATTCGGGTGTCCAGTGCCCACCTTCAGGTCAGACCCCGCTCCCCGCCGCGTACGCCCCCCGCGCCACCACGTCTCCGGGGTGCGCCACGTAGAGCGGCCCCCATGACGGGTTCTTGTCGTGCATGACCTTCAGCGCAGCGAGCATCCGCTGCATGAGGCGCTTCAGGTCGGCCTTCGTCGAGGCTGCCTCGAAGACCGCCGCGGCCACCACGTGCGCGGCATAGATCCCGGGCCCGTACTTCGCCGGGAGTGGCATCGACGATCGGAGCGTCTCGCGGAGCGTCCCCACGGTCTCCTCGTCGCCGTCGCGCCAGTCCTGGATCTCGCCGAGCGCATGCTGCTCGAGCGCGGCGAGCTTCTCCTCGACGACGGTCTTCGCCACCACGGCCGCGGAGCGCTTCGCCGCAGCGGCGGTCACGGGGCTGCTCCCGAGCCGGACCTGCCCGAGATCGCGGTCGGTCTCCCTCTCGAGGAGGTCCGCCCATGCCTTCGCCCCGCCGAACGAGAGGAGCCGCACCGTCTCCGCCCCCAGCCAGCCGCGGAGGATGTCGGCGGGGTGCGGGTCGTCCCTCGCGCCGACGTTCCGAAGCTGCGCCCTCCCCCGGTAGGCGGCGTTGAGCGCGCGGAAGTAGCCGATGAGTCCGACCGCGGCGGCCGGCCCCATGTTGAGGATCCCGAGGACGTCGGACGCGCTCTCGTCCAGCCGATCGGCCCAGTAGTCCGCGATCCCCACCCCGAGCTTCGCCGCCGTGAACCGATCGCGCACCGCACGGACGAGCTCGTCGTGGAGCCCGACGTCCGCCGCGAGGATGTCGTGGCCCGCCGTCTCGTGCGCGAGCGCCGACCAGGCGAGGAGTCCTGCGCGCGCGTTTGCGGCGGGGAGGCTGACGATCGGCGCCGTCACCTCGAAGGAGGCGGTCGCCGTCACGGGCCAGGTGTACGGCCCGGCGTCGGCGTCGCCCCAGCGGACGAGCGGCGGGACGACGCCGCGATCCGGCGGCTTTACGCCGCGCCGGTCCTCGGCCGAGAGGAAGCCGTCGTAGAGGTCGCTCACCACCTCCTGGAAGCCGTCGGTGGCCAGCTCACGGTAGCCTTCGCCGTTCTGCAGGATGGCCTGCGCGATGTCGAGCATCAGCCGCGCGGCCCCCTCCCGCTCGGGGTCCTCGACGAGGACCCGCTTGAAGCCGCTCGCGCCGAGCCCATCGAGCGTCCGCACGAACGGCTCGTGGACCGCCTGCAGATAGAGCGGCGGCATCTTCTTCCGCGCAGCGTCGAGGCGCGCGCGGAGCGCCCTGAAGTCGGCCGGATCCGGCGGGCCGTCCTCGCGCGAGAGCGCCGCGGACCGCGCTTCGTCGATGCAGGCGGGGAGGTTTGCGATGGAGGGCGCGGCGGTGACGGCGGACCTGGCTGGCTTGCGACGCATGGCGGAGTTCCTCACCTGGAGTGAGACCCCGTGATGCCACACCTTCACTCCGTGTCCTCTGCCCCTTTTGGGGCGTTAAGCGTACCGGCCACGTGCTAGGCTGCCCGCGCATGAAGGAGAAGCTCACCATCCTGAACGCTTTCGTCCACGACGTCGCAACCGGCACGTGGATCGGGACGCTCGTCCTCCTGACCATCCTTCACCACGAGACGCAGAAGCCGGCGTGGTATCTGGCCGGCCCGCTCGTGCCGGGGCTGGAGCGGAAGTTCCTCGTCCTGACGTGGGTGAGCCTCGCGATCATCATGGCGACCGGCGTGGTCCGCCTGATCACCTGGAAGGTCTTCGGCTGGACGGGCGACATGGAGCGAGACCGGATCAAGCTCCTGAAGGTCAAGCACGCGCTCCTCGGGATCGTCTTCGCGGCAGGGACGGCGTGGCAGGTGGCGCTGGTGTACTTCCGCTGAGAGCGCCGCCGGGCAAGCGCCAGCTTGCCCAGCCATCGGACAGCTGCCCGGTTCCCAGGCTCGCGGAATCCATGGCCGTTTTGACCTTCGCGGAGTCCTGGGGGATAGGGAAGACTCCGCCCGCCGACTCACCTGGCTCGCGGCCCCGAAGGAGCAGGTCCAGATGACGACACCGTTAGCCGCGGACACGCACGCCGTCGAGGAGCGCCGCCGCCTCACCGAGGAGGTCCTCGGCTTCATCGAGGCCGGCGTCGACGTCGAGCGGTTCGACTTCAACGGCTACGCGCTGCGGCTCTTCGCGCTCCAGTTCGAGACGAACCCCATCTTCCGGGAGTTCTGCGACGCGAAGAAGGTCCGCGCAGGCGACGTCCAGCGCTGGCAGGACGTCCCGATGGTCTACAACGACGTCTTCAAGACGCACCTCGTCGCCTCCTTCCCGCTGGAGCAGGCGGTGATGGGCTGCCTGACCGGCGGGACCACGAGCCTCACGCAGCGCGGCCGCATCTTCCGGGACGAGGACGGGAAGAAGCTCGTCTTCGGCGCCAACCGCGTCATGACCGGCGCCTACCTCTTCCCCGACTTCGAGGAGGGGCGGCGCTGCCGGATCCTGATCCTCGCGCCGAGCCCGGAGCTGGCGCCGTCGATGGGGATGGCGATCGGGATGGACCAGACCCGCCGGGCCTTCGGGACGGAGGACAGCCTCTTCCTGCTCGGGAAGACCGGCATCGACATCGACTCGCTGCTCAATGCGCTCCGCGAGTCCGAGGCGAGCGGCGTCCCCGTCGCGCTGATCGGCGCGACCGCCGCGTACGTCTACTTCTTCCAGGCCTGCCGCCGGAAGAAGATGGCGTTCAAGCTGCCGCCCGGCAGCCGGATCTGCGACGGCGGCGGCTACCGCGGCCGGTTCGGCGTGGTGACGCGCGACGACTACTACGCCATGGTCGAGGAGATCCTGGGCATCCCGGGCACCCACTGCGTCAACGTGCTCGGCGAGGCGGAGACGGCGACCAACCTCTTCGACGACAGCCTCCGCCGCCACGCGCAGGGCCTCCCGGCCCGCAAGCGCACGCGCCCCGTGCCCCCGTGGTCGCGCGTCCTCGCGGTGAGCATCGACACGCTGAAGCCGCTGCCCGACGGCGAGGTGGGGCTGCTCGCGCACTGGGATCTCGCGAACGTCCCGACGGTGCTGGCGGTCCTCACCGACAACCTCGGCTACACCACCGATGGCGGGCGCGCCTGCGAGATGGTGGGGCGGGCGAAGCTGGAGAACGGGAAGGTCTCGCCGCTCCCCGACGAGAAGCCGATCGGCGCGATGGGCGACTCGACCATCTTCCGGATGCTCGAGACCTACGTGAACTTCTCGATCGACCTGAAGATGCGGATCGCGAAGGACCCGAAGGTCGCGCCGAGCATCCGCGAGGAGATCGAGGCGCGCCCCGGGTCGGTCGCCTCCTGCCCGCAGGTCGTGGACGAGATCCTGGTCTCACAGGCCGACGCGGAGGCCGCGAAGCTCCGCGATGCGTCGCTGGAGGCGTTCAGGGACCAGACCGACCGGCCGATCGAGTGGTTCAAGGCGCAGGCGGAGAAGCAGGCGCTCGAGGATCACCCGGCGGGGCTGCAGTCGGAGGGGGCGAAGACCGGGACGAAGTAGCTCAGGCCGGGGGGCCACCCTGCGCCCTCACCGCCTCCCACTCCTTCCGCGCCTTCCCGTAGGCCAGCTTCATCGGCAGCTGCGCCATGAACGAGTAGAGGTGCGTCTTGGGGAAGCCGGCCCGCGGGATGGCGCGGAGGCGGTCGAAGATGCGGCGCCAACTGAAGATCTCGCTCACGAGCGCGTGGTACTCGCGCTCGCGCCGCTCGGGCGTCGCCTCCGGATCCGGGTGTTCGAAGACGGCCCGCACGCCGGTGTACGCCTCCCACCCGCGCCCGGGGATCAGGTACGGCCGGCAGGCCTCGTACAGCTCGGTCCCAGGCAGCGGCGTCGCCAGCACGGGGTGGATCCCGACGCGGAGCCGATCCGCGAGGTCGAGCGTCCGCTGGAACGCGTCGAGCCCCTCGTCTCGCGCGCCGAGCATGACGAAGAGGACCACCTCGATCCCCTCCCCCTGGATCCGCTTCACCGCCTCGACGCGGTCCTTCCCCTGCTTCCCGTCCGCGCGGAAGCCCGCCAGGGTCGAAGCGGAGTCCGACTCCCATCCCGTCCAGACGGAGTAGAGGCCGCTGCGGCGCGCGGACTTCAGGATGCGCGCCCCCTCGGGACCCTGGACGCTGCGGAGATCCCCGAAGCCGTACCAGGAGCGGCGCTTCCCCTTCGCGAGGGCGTCGAAGAGCGCGACGGCACGGTCGGGGTCGGCCCCCCAGATGTTGTCGTCTCCGTTGAACCAGATCCCCCCCGCGCGCGCCTCGACCTCCGCGGCCACCTCGTCCACCGGCCGGTACCGGACGCGGCTCCCGAAGAAGCGGCTCACCGTGCAGAAGGAGCAACGGTAGGGACAGCCGCGCATCGTGAAGAAGGCGCGGAACTGGTAGTGGCCGGGGAGCTTCGCGTCGATGGGGGTGACCAGGCCGTCGAGCGGCTGCTGGACGCCGTCGTAGCGCGACCGGAGCTTGCCAGCCGACGCGTCGCGCAGCACCTCGCCCCAGACCGACTCGGCCTCGCCGACGACGACGGCATCGGAGTGTAGCGCCGCCTCGTCGGGGAGCGCGGACGCATGGATGCCGCCGAGCACCACCCTCTTCCCGAGAGCCCGGCAGCCGTCTGCGAAGCGGTAGACCCACGGCGCCGTCGCCGTCCAGACGCTCAAGCCCACGAGGTCGCCGCGGACGTCCTCCGGCGTGAAGGGGGCCTGGTTCGCGTCCACGAGCTGCAGCTCGGTCCCGGGCCGTTCACGGAGCGTGAGCGCGCCGAGGTACTCCAGGATCGGCGGCACCATGGGGACGCGCCCGGAGAACGGGAACTCGGGGGAGATGAGGGTGAGCTTCATCGGGGCTCCACTTCGACGAAAGCCGCCCGCTTCCGACGCATGAACGCGATCCATCCAGCGAGCAGCGCGAGCCCGAGCGCCGACACCAGGAGGCCGGTCCGCACCTCCGGCGGTCGGTACCGCATCTCCAGCACGTGCCGCCCCGCTGGCCAGCGGACGGCCCTGACGAGGACGTCCGCCCGGAAGATCGGCACCTGCCTCCCGTCGAGCCGCGCTTCCCATCCAGGCCACCAGGCGTCGCAAACGACGAGGGTCGCGTCGGAGGGGGCTTCGGCCTCGATGCGAACCGACTCGAGCCCCCGCTCGATCGCCAGGACCCGCCCCGGGGCGCTCGGGAACCAACCCACCCCCTCGACGACCGCCGACCCGTCGCCGTCGGTGAATCCCCTCGCCGTCCACTCGAGGGCGGCGCCCGAGTCCCCCGCCGTGCGGACAGTCGCTGGAAACGTGGCCCAGTCGCGGTGGGGAACGGCCCAGATCTCGCCGGGCCCGGCGCCATGGTCCACGCGCGACGCGCCGCTAGTGGCGATCCCGTGGACGGCACGGTGCAGCGCCGATCGGGGCGGCGGCATGATGACGTGCGTCAGCCCGAAGCGCCTCGCGGCCACCGGCCACGTGGGTCCGAAGGTCTCCTTCAGCAGCGCCAGGCGCGCTGGGACCATCGCCGCATAGTCGTCGAGCGAGTCGATCCGGTAGCGGACGTTCAAGGCGGCGTAGCCGTTCGCGGAGTAGTCGCGCAAGGCGCGATCGATCCAATCCTCCCCCAACCCAGCGGTCAGCGGCTCGTAACTGTACGGCGCCATGATGCGCGGCCCCGGGGGCTGCGCCACGAGCTTCGGGCCCGGCGCGCGGA
>JBAVTL010000413.1:0-8183 GCA_049696175.1 Anaeromyxobacteraceae bacterium | reverse complement strand
TTGTCGGCCTCGGGCTCCGGCGCGGGCGGCTTGTCGCCGAACGCGCTGTCGAAGGCGCTGCCGAGCTCGGCGTCGAGCCCCTCTCCCGACGTGGGCGCGGCTGCGGCGCCAGCGGCGGCGGATTCCTCCGCGCCGGCGTCGGAACGACGCACCGTGATGACGTGTCCGCACTTCTTGCAGCGGACCTTCACGCCAGTGGGCCCGACCTTTTCGTCGGAGATCATGTACTGCGCATTGCAGCTATCGCAGGTGAATTTCATGTCCTGTAGGAACGGCCCTGATACGGGTTCGATCTCTCTCATCACCCGCGCGGACGAATCGCCCGGTGGGGCCGGGCGCCGCTGGGCCGTAAGTCCGCGTCGATCTTATTTTTTGTCCAGCCGGGACGCAAGGAACGACGCGCCCCACCGCGTCGTCCATGCACCTACCCCGGCACCACCACCGTGAACCCCATCCGCTCGCGCAGCGCGGCGTACTCGTCGGAGAGGCAGAAGAGCGCCAGATCCTTGAGCTGCGTCTCGTCGCGGAGCTTGGAGACCTGCGCCTTCTCGTTGACCACCATCTTCCTGACCAGGTCGAGATCGCCCGCCATCAGGGCGCCGACGCGGTTCGCCGTCAGCTCCGCGCCGTCCATGAAGCTCCGCACGTCCCCTGCGTGCTGCACCTCGCAGTACTTGCGGGCCAGCAGCTTGAGCGTGTTCTTGACCACGCTCTCCGGGAGCGTCTTCTCGAGAGTCCGCTTCAGCTTCTCTACCATGTGCGGATCCGCCGTCACGACGAACTTCGAGGTGCCGAGCGCGCAGGCGGCCTGGAAGATCAGGTCGAGCTGGTCGTGGGGCATCA
This sequence comes from Anaeromyxobacteraceae bacterium, assembly GCA_049696175.1. Lineage (GTDB taxonomy): Bacteria > Myxococcota > Myxococcia > Myxococcales > Anaeromyxobacteraceae > DATIVK01. The sequence continues at coordinate 7,340 of JBAVTL010000413.1, read as the reverse complement.
GCCGCGCCATGAAGAGCTCCGGGCGCCCGAAGGCGAGCGCCTTGGCGAGCAGGAAGGAGAGCTCCTTCTTCGGCCGCTCCTCGAACATCTCGTCGGCGACCACCAGCCCGACCGGCTCGGTCGAGACCAGCTGCAGCCGCGACGGGACCTCGTCGCGCCGGAAGAGCCTCACCGCGCGCAGCCCGAGCGTCCGGCTGACGTACTTGAAGACGTTGACGAAGAAGAGCATGGAGCCCTCGACGTCCACCTCGTCCTTCTTCGGGTTGAGGCCGAGATCCTTGAGCGACTGCGCGAACATGGGCCGCGCGTGGATCGCCAGCACGGTCATGATGTCCGCGAGCGGCCCCCTGAGCCGATCGTGGAGCAGCGCGGGCCAGCTCTCGTCGTCGAGCGCCCTGCCCGCCTGGTCGCGCGCCAGCTTCCTGAGCCGCGCCACGACCTGCTGCTCTTCGGAGGTCGCGCCGCCGAGCAGGAAGGTCACCACCTGCGCGGCGTTGTAGGCCCGGTCGTACTCCTTGCGCGCGGCCAGCAGCCGCACCAGCGCGCTCACCGCCTTCGCCGGGCGTGGGCTCTGCTTCACGAGCAGCCGGTAGGCGCCGATCGCCTCCTGCTCCTGCCCGGGCACCTTGGACGCCAGCTCCGCGTAGAGCTCCGCCGCGGCGACGTCGGTCGGGTCGGCCTTGACGACCACCTGATAAGCGAGCCGGGCGCTCTCCTCGTTGCGGAGGACGTTCCGGTAGAGGTCGCCGAGCGTCTTCCAGAGGCCGAGCCGCGCCGGCGCGACGTCCGCCGTCTTGGGGAGCCGCTGCACCATCCGGACGTAGGCCTGCTCGAGATCGTTCCAGCGCTTCTGCCGGGAGAGGATCTCCTCTATCGCCGAGAACGCCACGACGAGCCGCGGGTTGAGGTCGAGCGCGCGATCGAACGCCGCGATCGCGGCGTTCTCGTCCTTGACGTCGTCGCGGAGCGTCTCGCCCAGCGCGAACTGGAGCTTCGACGCCCGGACCGCGTCTCCCTTCACCTCCGGGCGACCGAGGGCCTGGCCGAGGACGTCGGCGGCCTTCTGCCCCTGCCGCGTCTCGCGATACAGGCCGAGGAGCGCCTCGCCGACCTCCAGCCTGGAGGGATCGGCCTTGGCCGCGGCGAGGAAGGCGTCGATCGACTGGTACGGATCCTTGAGCTGATCGCGGCAGGCGGTGCCGATCGCGATCAGCGTGTCGACCTTCGCCGCGCCTTCGACCGACGGGAGGAGCCGCTGCAGCTGCTCCACGGCCCCCTCCCAGTCGCCGGCCTCCTGCATGAGCCGGGCGAGGCTGCGGCGAGACGGCTCGTGGTTGGCGTCGATCTCGAGCGCCTTCTTGAACGTGTTGATGGCGCGCTCGGACTGCCCCAGCTTCGAGGCCAGCTCGCCGATCTGCCAGTTGGTCTCGACGACCTCGAGGTCGGTGAGCCCCTCCCGGTGGTGGATGAGGATCGCGGTGAAGACCCGCATCGCCTCGTCGTACTCCTCCGCGGCGACGAGGAGGTGGCCGAGCCCCTCCAGCGCGGGGAGGTAGGTCGCGTCGAGCTCGAAGGCGCGCCGGTAGCAGCCGAGCGCCTTGTCCTTCTTGCCGAGCTTCTCCGCGACGTAGCCCTGGCGATAGGCCTGCCGGCAGAGCTCCTTGCCGTCGCCGGAGACGTCGAGCACCGCGACGATCCCGTCGAGGATCCGCTCCGCGTGCTCCCACTGCTGCGTCGCGACGTAGATGTCGGAGAGCGGTCTGGCAGCGTCCATGTAGCCCGCCACCTTCTTGAGCGCCTCCTCGAAGTAGCGCGCCGCGCCCTCGCGATCGTTCCGCTCCTCCTGGTGGAGCCGTCCGACGTCGGTGAGGAGCCTCGCCTGCTCCGCCGGATCCTCGGCGTAGCGCGCCTCGGAGACGAGCTGCTCGAGGTACGCCTCCTGGTTCCGCTCGCGCTCGAAGATCCCCTTCATCGCCCGGATCGCCGCCAGGCAGCCGGGGTCGATCTGCAGCGCGCGGCCGTAGGCCTCCTTGGCCGAGGTGGTGTCGAGGAGCATGTCCTCCTGGATCGCCCCCATCCGGACGAAGATGTCGACCGCGTCCGTGCTGGCGCCGGCGATGCGCGCCTCGCGCTTCAGCATGTCGAGCGCCAGGTTCCAGTTGCCGCTCCGCTCGTAGAGCCGGCCGAGGCCGCTGACCGCCTCGCGCGACTCGGGATCGAGCTGGAGGGCGTGGTTGAAGATGCCCTCGGCGCGGTCGACCCGCTGCATCTCCTTCCACCAGACCTCGCCGATGGCCACCTCCAGCGCCACCTGCTCACGCCGGTCGGCGACCATCCCCAGGTGGTGCTGCGAGACGCTGATGAGCTTGTCCCAGGCGCGCTCCTGCCGGTAGAGCCGCTCGAGCGCCTTGATCGCCGGGAGGTTGCCGCCGTCGAGCCCGAGCACCTCCTCGTTCCGCTCGATGGCGCGGCGCGGATCGCCCAGCTTCTCCTCGTAGATCTCGGCGCTCTTGCCGAGCACCCGGACCTTCTCCCGCGCGTCCGCGGCGAGCGCGATCTGCTTCTCGTAGACCCGGTTCAGCTCGGCGAACCGGTCGAGCTTGGTGTAGAGCCGCTCCAGCCCGGCGAGCGCCTGGACGTTTGAGTCGTCCGCGCCGAGGACCGAGCGGTAGGAGTCCACCGCCGCCTCGTCGTCCCCCAGCTCGTTCTCCTGGAGGACGGCCATCTGGAGCTGCCACTCGAGGCGCCCCGCCTCGTCGGGGGCGAGGTCGCGGGCGCGGGCGAAGATGGAGAGGAGCTCACCCCACCGCTTCTCCCGCCGCAGGACCGTCGAGATCATGCCGACGGCGTTCGCGTCGTCGGGCTCGAGGTCCAGGATCCGCTTGAGCGCGGCGACCGCCTCGTCCACGTCCTGCAGCTCGCCGTCGTAGAGCTTCGCGGCCTCGAAGAGCGTCGCCTTCTTCTCCTCCAGGCTGGCGGCCGCCTCGAAGCGCTGCTCGAGGGTGATGACCAGCTCGCGGATGCGCCCCCGCTTCTTGAAGAGCGCCGTGAGCGCCTGCAGCGCCTCGGGGTTGGCCGGATCGGCCTCCAGCGCCCGCCGGTACGCCGTCTCCGCCTCGTCGGCCTCGTCCAGCCGCTCGTCCTTCGCCTTCCCGAGCCGCAGGAGCAGCTTCGCCCGCACCATGCCGCGGGCCTCCTCGGCCACCTGCTCCAGCACGCCGCTGAGCTCGTCCCACGCCTCCGTCTCGGTCGCGAGCCGCTCGGTCTGGGCCAGCGCCTCGTCGTCCGCCGGCGCCTCGTTGAGCGCGCGGGTCCAGGCGATGAAGGCCATCTCCTTCTGGCCCAGCTTCTGCTCGTGGACCTTCGCGACCTCCTTCAGGAGGGCGAGCTTCTCCTCCGGGTCCGCGAGGTTCGGCGCGAAGAGGTCGCTGACCCGCGCCCAGGCGCGCCAGTTGCCGCCGGACGCGTTGAGCTCGCGGAGCTGGTCGAACGCGGCCCGATGTGTCGGGTCCAGCTCCAGCACCTTCTCCAGCGCCTGCGCCGCGAGGTCGCTCCGCTTCTGGCCGCGCCACAGATCTGCCACCGCCAGCCAGGCCGGGATCGCCTCCGCCGGGCTCCCTTCCCCGAGGAGCGCCGCGCGCGCCTCGGCCGCGCGGACCCCCTCCATGACGGCGCCGGCACCACGGAAGACCTCCTCGATCTTGACGAGGTCATCGACCGTGTGCGGCTCGATGTCGAAGGCGCGCTTGGCCTGCTCCGCGGCCTCGTTCTTCTGGCCGGCCTTGACCAGCACCTGCGCAAGCTCCAGCCGGACGCGCTTCACGCCGGCGGCGTCGTCCTGGATTGGAACGAGCCTCCTGTAGATGCCTGCGAGGCCGTCCTGATCGCCCTGCCCCGCGTAGATGTCGCGCAGCGCCTCGAGCGCCTGGCGGTTGCGGGGGTCGGAGTCGAGGACGGCCTTGAAGGACTGGATCGCGAGGCTCGCGTCCCCGAGCCGGCTGCCCATGACGCGCCCCAGCTTGTCGTTGAGCCGCGCGATCTCCCTGCGGTCCACCGTCGCCTGGATCCGGACCTTGAGGTGTGCCGCCAGGTCCTGCCACCGCTCGAGCCGCTCGTAGAGCTCCTCGAGGGCCGCCAGGGCCTGCTCGTGATGCGGCCGGATCGCCAGCAGATCGCTCCAGTGCACGACCGCGGCGTCGAGCTCCAGCAGCTCGGTCGAGAGGATGCCCAGCCTCACCAGCACCCGCTCGCGCTCGGGCCCCTCGAGGCCGGCCTGCTTCTGCCCGAGGAGGATCCGCAGCCGGTCCCCCGGCCGCTCGGACTCCTCGTAGAGCTCCTCGAGCGCCCGCAGCGAGGGGAGGTGCCCCGGGTCGGTCGCGATCGCCGCCTCCCACGCGGCGGCGGACCGGTCCATCGCGACGAGCTTCTCCGCCGCGAGCTGCCCGAGCCGGAACAGGAAGCCCACCCGCGAGGCACCGGCTGCGAGATCGGCCCTCGACTGCAGCACGTCCGCCAGCTCCGTCCACGCCTCCGTCCGCTGGTAGATCCGGTCGAGCGCCGGCAGCGCCACGCCGACCACCTCGGGGTCGAGCGCCAGCGCGCGCCTGAAGAACATCGCCGCCTGCTCCGGCTCGGCGAGCTTCTCCTCGTAGAGCTGGCCGAGCCGCAGCGCGACCTTCGAGAGGTCGGCGGGCGCGAGGCGCTCCAGCTCGTCCTCGTAGATCGCCGCCAGCTCCTCGTCGTGCTCGGTGGCGGCGGAGAGCCGCTCCATCCGCTCGCGCACCACCGCGTCGCCGGGGTCCTGGCGGAAGGCCTTGCAGACCGCCAGGAAGGCCATGTCCGGATCGCCCAGCTTCTTCTCCCGGAGGTCGGACAGCTCGAGGTAGAGCGCCTTGCGCTCCAGCGGGTCCGGCCGCTCCCCGGCGCGCAGCTCGAGCGTCGCCGCCCGCCGGCCGTGGTCGCCGGAGAGGCCGAAGGCCCGCTCAAGGACGATGCCCGCGCGCGGGTTGGCTGGCTCGGCCTGGAAGATCGCCTCGAGCCGCGCGACGGCCTCGGCGTGGGCCGGATCGGTCTGGAGGATCTCCTCGTAGCAGGAGATCGCGGCGTCCCGATCCAGGAGGTGCTCCTCCTTCAGGACCCCGAGACGGAGCAGGAGGGCCAGCGCCTCGGGCTGCCTCTTCGCCTTCCGGGCGAGCGAGATCTCGCGCCCCAGCGTCTCGTCGAGATCCACCCAGCGCTCGAGCCCGACGCAGATCGCGTCGAGCGCCAGGAGCGCCTCGCGATCCTCGGGCACGACCTCCAGGTAGCGCTTCCAGGTGAGGAGCGCCCCGGGGGCGTCGCCGAGCTGCTCGGCCTGTAGGCGGGCGAGCTCCGCGATCAGCTTCGCCCGCTTGCGCGGGTCCTCCTCGACCGCGATGTTCCGCCGGATGGCCTGCGCGAGCTGGTCCGCTTCACCGCCGCCGCGCAGCGAGTCCGCGAGCCCAAGCATCGCCTCGCGGTCGTCCGGGAGGAGGTCCAGGAGGCGCCGCCACGCCTCGGCGGCGTGCTGCGGCTCCTCCCTGGAGGCGCGGGCGATGCGCCGCTGGTACTCCGCGCGGGCCGTGGGCTCGTACGCCCTGTCCGCGTTCTCCGTGAGGAGCCCCAACAGCTCCTCGTTGACGCCGGCGGCCTCCGCCAGGCGCACCGCGAGGTCGATGATCTCGGTGTCGCCGGGCGTGACGCTCAGGGCCCGCCCGGCGGCGAGGAAGGCCATCTCGGGGTTGCGCAGCGGCCCCGCGTAGAGCTCCGCCACCCGCTTGAGGTAGCCGGCCCGTACCGAGGCGTCGGCCTCGAGCGATGCCTTCGCCTCGAGCGCCTCGACCACCTTGCCGTGGTCGCCGCCCGAGGCCCAGGTGGACTCAAGGATCGACGCGGCCTCGCGTGCCGACGGGCCCGTCGTGCGGGAGATCTCCTCCAGGGCCTGCAGCGCCCCCGGGTGGCGCGCCACGCGCGCGAGCACCTCGCGGTAGGCGTCCATCGCGCCGGCGGCGTCCGCCAGCCGCTCCTGCCGCAGCCGCCCGAGCCTGAACCGCAGCTCGGAGCCCTCGGCCTCGAAGCCCGGGCGCTTCTCGACGAGCGCGATCTCCCTGGACAGGAACTCGGCCTGCTCCTCGTACCGCTCGGACATCCCCAGCAGCCGGCCCAGGAGCCGCATCACCGGGAGGTCGTCCGGGTCGGCCGCGAGCACCTGGCGGTAGGCGTCGATGGCGCCGTCGCGGTCGCGGATCTGCTCCTCGGTGATCCGCGCGACCTCGAGCCAGAGCTCCTTGCGCGCGCCGGGGGCGGTGGTGCTCTGGGCGAGCCGGCGGAGCGCCGACGTCAGCTCGGGGAGGTCCCCCAGCTTCCGGTAGATGCGCGAGAGCGCCCCGAGCACCTCGGGGCCCGGAGCCTGAGCGGCGATCTCCTCCAGCCAGCGCGCCGCCTTCTCGGGCTTCCCCAGCCGATCCGCCCACAGCGTCGCGAGCCGGCGGCGGACGTCGAGTGCCGCCTGCCCCATGACGAGGCCGCCTTCGATCGCCTCCTCGTACGACGCGACCAGCTCGTCGATCGCGCCCGCCTCGGCGGCCACGCGCTCGAGCTCGGCGCGGGAGGAGGGCTGATCCTGGCCGTCGCGGATCGTCTCGCGCCAGAGCTGCACGCGCGCGACGAAGGCCCGCTTGCGGTCCCCTCCCCGCTCGTGCAGTGCCGCCGCCTCGGCGAGCAGCGGCGTCCGCTCCGCCCGCGTGGCGAACTCGAGGCGCACCTCGAGCACCTCGGCGAGCTTCTTCGCGTCGCCGGCGACCCTGTGCACGTTCTCGAGCAGGCGCGCCGCCGCGGCGCGCGCGTCCGGGCGCTGCAGCAGCCGCTCCAGCCCGGCGATGGTGGAGGGATCCCGCGGACGCTCGGCCAGGATGGCGGCGTAGGCATCGACCGGCTTGCGCGGATCGGCGTCGGCCTCGGTCAGCTGGGCGAGCTTCGCCAGCATGACCGCGCGGGCCGCCGGATCCTCGCGGAAGAGCTCCGCCAAGGCCGACATCGCCTCGCTGTCTTCCGGCGCGGCGGCGAGCACGCCCTGCCAGGCGGCGACCGCCTTCTCGCGGTCGTCGAGGCGGGTCTGCGCGATGACCGCCGCCTCCCGGAACGCTTCGTGACGCGCGACCGCCTCGCCCGAGCGCCGGGCGACCTCCGCGCAGACGTCGTGGAGATCCTGCCAGCGCTCCGCCGCCCGGTAGAGCCGCCGAAGGTTGGTGAGCGCCTCGGGATCACCCGCCGCCACCGCGAGCACGCGCGCCCACGCCTGCGACGAGCGCTCGGGCGAGCCG
>JBAVTL010000412.1:0-5669 GCA_049696175.1 Anaeromyxobacteraceae bacterium | reverse complement strand
GGATCGCGAGATGCTTGCGCCGCTGCGAAATCCCGCTCACGCGAGATGACCACCGCCCGGTCGCTCAACCCCGCGAACTTCGATCACTCTGCTCGGATGGGACGAGGCGCCGTCCGAACTCTGGCGCACCGCTTGCAGTTGGCTTGACGTATGCCTGCCCGGGACCGACACTCACAAACCACTCACAATCCCGGGTGCACTATGCGTATCGAAACCACGCTTCCTGACCCACGCGCGGCTCAGTTGGCCGAGTTGGCAGAGGAGCTCAACGTCTCCAAGAGCGCACTAATCGATGAGGCGCTCGCCCTCCTATTCACGGGGCTCATCGAGGCTCGAAAGGGACACCGGCTCGCGATCATCGACGCCGAGACCCAGCGCGTGATCAGCCAGGTCGCGACGCCTTCCCTGAGCCAGCTCGAATGGACGAACCACGTCGAGAGCATCGAGCTCACACCAGCGGCGCTGGCCCGGATCGCCGAGCTGAACGAAAACCCGCCGCCGCCTACCCCTGCGCTCCGGAATGCCATGGCACGCCGCAGGGGCAAGGCGCGCCGGTGACGCGCAGAGGTGAAGGTGTTCGCGACCGTTCGGATCGGTGAAGAGCACCTGGACTCAGGCTTCTCCTGTGGCGAGCCAGCGCTCGACCGATTCTTCGCGATGCACGCGCTGCCGAACGACCGACGGGGGATAGGTCGCACCTTCGTCCTCGAACGGTCCACCGATGACGCGGCGACGTGGCCGTGGGTGATCGGCTTCCATACCCTGAGCATGGCCAACGCTCCCGCGAGGGCGCTGCCGGGAGAGACGGGCGCAGGACTTCCCAGGTATCCGCTTCCGGTCGCCCTCATCGGGCGTCTGGCCGTGGACCGGCGGGCGCAGGGCCACGGTATTGGCCAGAGGCTCTTGGCAGACGCCTTGGCCCGAGTCGCCGTGGCAGGACAGCACGTCGCCTGCATGGGCGTCATCGTGGACGCGAAGAACGCCCCCGCCGTTCGCTTCTACGAACGGTTCGGATTTGAAGTGCTCGACGGCGGAGAGGCCTGGCCGCGGCGGATGTACCTGCCCATCGCGACCATCGTTGCGGGATAGTCCGCCTACGCCGCCGCGACTGGTGCCCCGCCGTCGCGGAGCGACTCGACGGCAGCGCCGCGTGCCACGGAGCCGAAGACCCGAAGGTGGTGCGCCCCCCACCGCTCTGCGGCGGCCATGATCGGGGCGCGCTGACGGCGCAGATCGTCGAGGGTGAGGCGCATTCCAAGGCTCCATGCAAGATCTAGCACCGCATGCGCGGCCTCACCATCCCGGCCCGGGCGCGCCGGCCTCCGACCCGTCCGCCTTTCGCGTCTCCACGAGGCTCGCGACGCCGCGATCGCCTGCTCCCTCACCCTGACCCTCTCCCTCGGTGAGGGAGAGGGGACGATGCCACGGGGGAAGCGTCGCCGGGCGGGGGCGCGAAGGTGTGCGGACAGGGCGCGGACTGAGGACTGCGCTGCGGTCCGTCCAGGACCTGGAAGCAGCTGACCCCACTGACCGCTCGGCGGGTCCGTCTCATGCACCTACGACCGCCTCGACCGTGGTCCCCCGTTGCCAGGTTGCCTCTCCGCAGAAAGTGTAAGACACTAATGTCACTGAACTTCACGTGGGACGAGCGGAAGGCCGTCTCCAACCTGAGGAAACACGGGGTGTCATTCCAGGAGGCGGCGACAGTCTTCGGGGACCCACTCAATATGAAGAAGAAGGTCCGTAAGCCGCGGGAGCCATCCAAGGCTTCTCTGCGTGAGATTCCGCAGGTTGACTTCGACACCGCCAGGGTGCGCCGCAATCCGTACGCTGCGCGGGTCGCCGCCGAGGGGATCGTCCACGTCGTGCGGGGCCGGCCGAGGAAGGGAACCGAAACCGGTCCCACCGTACCCAGGTCGGTCCGCTTTCCGGCGCCGGTCTGGAAGCTGCTCGAGACGCGGGCAAGGTCCGAAGGGCTCTCCCTTCACTCGGCACTCCGCGCCGCGATCCTCGACTGGGCCGGCCGGGACGTGGTGCACTTCGGCGCCGTCGAGCCGCACGTCGAGAGCGGAGTGTTGGGCCGCCAGACGGCCCGCGGTCGCGGGCCGGACGCACACGCTTCGCGAACCCGCTGAATCCTCAGCCGTCAGTCCGGTCCGCGTCTTGCGTAGCTGCCCCCGAACGGAGGGCTTCCATGCACGGACCGGTCGTGACCCCACCGCACCTTGACCCCGTGAGTGCGAACGCACATACAGGGGACATGGCCAACGTCACCTACCGCGCCCCCCGCGGCCACACCGAGCTCATCAAGCGCGCCGCGAAGGCCGCTGGCGTGAAGGGCTACACGACCTTCATCCGGGAGGCGGCCGAACGGGTCGCGCGGGAGGTCCTCGACGAGGCGGATCGGGCGAAGGGGCGGCGCGCGCTCGGCGCCCTGCTCGACGCACTGGAGCGGTCCGACGCCGGGCTCGACGAGGCCGAGGCGGCGCGGCTCGGCGTCGAGGCGATGCACGCGAGCCGGAAGCGGACGTGACTCGCCTCGTGGTGGACGCCTCGGTCGTGGTCACGGCGATCTGTTCGCGCTGGAGGCGGCGAGGAGGCGGCACCCGACCGCCGTCGTCCGCCATCGTGCTGCGAATGGTCCACCTTGGGCTGGCCGAGAGCCTCGTGAGCGACGAGATCGAAGCCGAGTGGCGGCGGGTCGTCGAGTACGACTACCCGCGCAAGATGGCGCCAGCCCGACAGCGGCGCGCTGTGGTCGAGGCGCTCGTGCGTGCCTCCCGACGTGTCTCGCCGGCGACCATGGCGGGTGCCGTTCCCGGTGACCCCTCCGACGAGATCTACGTCGCGGCGGCGGGCGCCGGTGGCGCGACCCACCTGCTCACCTGGGACGAGGGCCACCTCACCCCGCTCGACGGGAAGTGGGGCTTCCGGATCCTGACGCCTGCGGCCTTCGTCACCGGCCTGCGCGCCGGGCGCTCGGGATCCTGACGGCGCTTGGCATCGACGGCGTAGAGGCGGCGCAGGGGGGCGAAGCGGACGCAGCGGTCGAGGGGCGGACGGGGCCGGGCGGACGGTCCGATTGAGAACCTGATGATCGCGCTGGCCCGCCCGTTGCTGACTTCCGGTCTGAGGAAGGGCCTTGCTGGAGCATACCCGTTCAGCTATGTATACCTCGCGCGGGATTCGCATGTTCGAGACCCCTGCCGGTCGCCAGCCGATGCGGGACTTCCTCGATGGGCTCCCGGCGCATGCAAGGGCCTACATCATGGGCGACGTGGATCTCGTCGCACGGTATGGCCGTGAGGCCCCGGTGTCGGTGAAGGCGATCAGGGGGACTGAGAATCGCGGAATGTTCGAGATCAGGACAGGCGGCTACCGGACGTTCTACTGCCTGAGAGAGGGGGTCATGTGGGTTCTCCACGGGTGCAAGAAACAGGACCAGGCCGCGGGCATCGCCGTCGCGCGCGAGCGCATGAAGCGGGTCGGGTGACCGTGGGCAACCGTCCGAGCCCCGGGGCGGGTGGCTCGTTCGACGAGTACCTTCGGGGCCAGATGAAGGACCCCGAGTTCCGGAGGGCGTACGAGGCGAGGATGGTGGTGGCCGAGGTCGCCATGGCCGTGCGGCGCATGCGCGAGGAGGCCGGTCTCACCCAGGCGCAGCTTGCCGCCCTGATCGGCGTGAAGCAGCCGATGATCGCGCGCGTCGAGCGCGGGTCCGATCCGCGGACCCCGAGGTGGGACGTGCTCCGACGCGTCGGCCTGGCCCTGGGCAAGCAGCTCGTGCTCGAGTTCGTGACGTCGGCTCGGAGGATCCCGCTAGTCCAAATCGACGGCGTCGAGGCGGTGCGGTAAACCCTCCCCCCATGGCCAAGAAGATCCTGATCACGGGCGGGGCAGGCTTCATCGGCTCCACGATCGCGGACCTGTTCCTCTCGAAGGGCTGGGACGTCGCGGTCCTGGACGACCTCTCCTCGGGGAAGCGCGAGAACGTCGCCAAGGGGGTCCGGCTCCACGTCTGCGACGTGCGCAGCCCGGAGGCCGCGAAGGCGGTCGCGGAGGAGAGGCCCGACGTCCTCTGCCACCACGCCGCGCAGATCGACGTCCGCAAGTCGATGGCCGACCCGCGCTTCGACGCGGACGTGAACGTCGGCGGCCTCCTCAACCTCCTGACGGCCGCGGCCGCCGCGGGCGTGCGCCAGGTCCTCTTCGCCTCCTCGGGCGGCGCCGGCTACGGCGAGACCGACGTCATCCCGTCGCCGGAGACGCTCCTGCCGGCCCCCGTCTCCGCCTACGGCGCCGCCAAGATGGCGAGCGAGCTCTACCTCGGCGTCTTCCGCGCCTCGCACGGCATGAAGGCCGCGTGCCTGCGCTACGCCAACGTCTACGGCCCGCGCCAGGACCCGCACGGCGAGGCCGGCGTCGTCGCCATCTTCTCGGGCCGGCTGCTCGACGGCCGCCCGTGCACCGTCTACGGCGACGGCAAGCAGACGCGCGACTACGTCTTCGTCGCGGACGTCGCGCGCGCCAACCTGCTCGCGGCCGAGGCCGGCTTCGACGGCTCGGTCAACGTCGCCACCGGCGTCGAGACCGACGTCGTGCAGCTCTACGGCCACCTGGCGAAGGCGGCCGGCGTCTCGCGCCCGCCGGAGCTCGCCGCGGCCCGGGCCGGGGAGCAGCGCCGCTCCTGCCTCGATCCGACGCTCGCGTCGAAGGTCCTCGGCTGGAGGCCGGAGGTGCCGATCGGCGAGGGGCTCGCGCGGACGCTCGAGTGGTTCAAGGCGCGGCGGTAGCCGCCTGCGCCCCCTCACCCTGACCCTCTCCCCCGGTGGGGGAGAGGGGAGAATCCGTGCCGGTCGTGCCGCGGCCGCTCTGATCGTTCGAATCCCAGCAATCGTAGGCTGTTCGCTCTGGCCCGCGCGGTGGCGGCCTCGAGCGACCTCACCATCCGTCTCACCCCCGAGGAGCGGTCCAGCATCGAGCTGGCGGCCGGCGCGCAGCACCTGCCGGTCTCCACGTGGCTGCGCCAGCTTGCGTTGAAGGCGGTCACCGCGGAGCGCGATGAGGCGGAGCAGCGGGCGAGGCGGAAGGAGTGGTGGGCGAAGATGCGCGAGGAGCTCTGGAGCCTTCCCGCGGACAATGCGCACGCCGACGAGGTGGAGCGCGCACGTCGCGAGTGGTCGAAGAAGGCACGGCGCTCGTGCTCGGCTTGAAGGTGCTCACCGCGGACGCCGGGCTGGCTCGGCTGCTCGGTCCGTCCGCCGAGCTGCTGCGGGCGTCCTGAGGGGGCGCGTTCGCCCCGCCGGCGCTACCTCACGGCCAGGGCGTCACGACGATGAAGAGGGCGACGCCCTTCTTCTCCTTCGCGACCTGGTGGACGATCCGCTGCCCCCGCTCGATCGTCACGCGCGTCTGCGTGTTCTTCTGGGCGATCGCCACCTCGATCGTGACGACGTTGCCGTGCGTCGAGACGAGCGAGAGGGCCGCGTGGGTGCCGTCCGGCAGCTCCACGAAGCTCGACTGCCCCTGCGTCAGCGTCGGGGTCTGATCCGAGACCAGCTCCCACTTCTGCCACGCCAGCGCCGAGACCTGCTTCCGCACGTCCTCGAGGCGGGGATCGATCTGCGCAGGTGCCGCGCGCGACGCCCGCGCCACCCGCACGCGGGTCG
>JBAVTL010000411.1:0-1641 GCA_049696175.1 Anaeromyxobacteraceae bacterium | reverse complement strand
GTCCTGGACGGACGCCGGCGTCGAGCGCAGCCGCGTCGGCGCAGACGATCCGGCCTTCGTGCTCGACCGCGAGCGGGCGGCCGTCACCGCTCCCTCCCCCGCGCTCCCTCCTGAGCCGCTGGATGGGGAGCGCGGAGACATGGAGCGCGAGGAGGCGCGCGGGGCGTGTGGTCTTCGAGGTCATCCGATCCCCGTTATACTGTCCGGATGTTCAGTTATCAAACCGGTCTGACGTCTCCCCGCCTTCGGGAGCGCCGAAGGCGGAGCGCTATAATCACTTCATGACCGGCCGCTCCGCTCCGACGCCAGACGTCCGGCTCACGTCGGGGCGCCTCGACGTGGCGCTCCTCGCGCCGCTCGCCGCCAAGTACGTCTGGTGGAAGTCGCCGGAGGAGGCCGCCGCCGACCCCGAGCGGGTGGTCGCCCAGGTGATGAACCTCGGCGACCATGCGGACGTGGAGGCGCTCGCCGCGCGCGTCGGCGACGAGGTGCTGCGCACCGTGCTTCTCCACGCGTCGGCCGGCCAGTTCAACGAGCGCTCCTGGGCCTACTGGCACTACCGGCTCGGGCTGGCCGAGGTGGACGAGGTCCCCCCGCTCCCGCGCCGGAGCTTCGGGTGAGGAAGGCGTTCGCCCCACGCCTCGATGCACTCCCTCCTGAGCAGAAGGGGCTCTGGCAGGAGCTGCGCCCCGCCGCGAGCCTCGGGTTCGTGCTCTACGGGGGGACCGCGATCGCCCTGCGTCTCGGGCACCGGCCGTCGGTCGACTTCGACTTCTTCACGGAGGGGCCGCTGGATCGCCATGCGGTGCGGGCCGCGCTTCCCTTCATGACTCGCGCCACCGTCGTGCAGGACGCGAAGGATGCCCTCAGCGTGCTCGTGCCCGGGAGCGGCGGAGAGCACTCTCACGTCAAGGTCTCCTTCTTCGGCGGCATCGACTTCGGGCGCGTTGGAGTGCCCGAGCGGACGGAGGACGGCGTCCTGCTGGTCGCCTCCCTCGACGATCTGATGGCGACCAAGGTGAAGGTCGTCCTTCAGCGGGCCGAGGCAAAGGACTACCGCGACGTCGCCAGCATGATCCGGGCAGGCGTGAGCCTCGCGCGCGGACTGGCCGCCGCACGCGCGATGTTCGGCCCGGAGTTCCAGCCGAGCGAGAGCCTCAAGGCGCTGGTCTTCTTCGGTGATGGGGATCTTCCAACGCTTACGGGAGACGAAAGGGCCACGCTCATCGCAGCGGTCCGCGAGGTCCGCGAGCTGCCAAAGGCGGAGATCGTCTCCAGCCGTCTGGGCTGAAGAGGCTCGTGGATTCCGTCGCTGGCTGGCCCGAGCCGAGGCGTGCCGTGCACCTGCGACCGTCTCACGCCGCATGGCCGCCCCCCTCCGCCAAGCCGAGCGCCGCCCGCCCATCGCGCTTCGCCACGACCCGCCCGTCGCGGACGTAGAGGTCGAGCCTGACGCCGGCCGGCGCGCGCGCGGCCGCGCCCGGGCTGGAGAGCCAGAGCCCGATCGTCCCGCCCTTCTCCGCCGCCGTCTGGAGCCGGCGCAGGATCCCGTCCGCACCGCGCATCCCGGCGGGGAGCGGGACGTCGACGATCACGGCCGCGAACGCTCCCGAGCCAAGCAGCGCTTCCGCGGCCCAGAAC
>JBAVTL010000410.1:0-1997 GCA_049696175.1 Anaeromyxobacteraceae bacterium | reverse complement strand
GTGCTCACGAGCCGCGGCCTCGACCTGCACAGCGCGATCGCCGGGCGGTTGATTGCGTGATCGCCGGCGCGTTCGCCTGAGGTAGCCTTCCGTCATGCGCTCACTGCTGAAGCTCCTCGTCCTCGGGCTCGCCATCGGCGCCGGCGCCGCCCTCGTCCTCGCGTTCGTGACCCGCCGGCCCGCGCCGGTGCCGGATCCGTCGGCGGTGGTGGAGCGCGTCAAGGAGGTCGCGCGGCTGGAGACGCTCGAGGTCACGCTCTACAAGAAGGTGAGCTTCGCCCCGGAGCCCGAGCCCGGCGGCTCGATGATGGGAGACCTCGGCGGCTGGCTGCGGTTCACCTTCAACGCGCCGAAGGGCAAGGCGATCGTCTTCGCGAAGGCCCACCTCGGCCTCGACGCCTCGATGCTCGATCCCTCGCGCGTCCGGCTGGAGGGGCGGATCGCGACGGTCGCGCTCCCGCCGATCCGCGTCCAGGTCGAGCTGCTGCCGAGCGAGACGGAGGTGATGGGCTCCAACCTCGACAGCGCCCAGACCGCGCGCCTCTTCGACCTCGCGAAGCAGGCCTTCGAGCGCGAGGTGATGGCGGACGCCGCGCTCCGCGAGCGGGCGCGCGGCTCGGCCGAGCGCTCGATCCGCGCGCTGCTGCTCACCGCCGGCTTCAGCGAGGTCCGGTTCGTGGCGGAGGTGCCGCAGGTGAAGGGGAGCTGAAACAACTCAGGGCGGTCGCCCCGGGGGGGGTTGAGGCGACCGCCCTGCCAAGCTACCCACCCAGGCGATTCGCCAGGGGGTGCACGCTCGGGTGCGACCGTCACCGGGATCGGTGAAGGTCACCTCTCGTGGGCGGGGAGGGGGGACCGCCCTGCCGAGTCCGCCGAACGCACGCCAACGTGTATTTGCAGGGCTCGTGCCGGCGGCCGCGCGGCAGGGAGCGCCGCGTTTACTGGCTTTTTCGGCGCAGCGCCGAAGGTCAGTGGCGACCCCCCGGGTTCACCTCGCCACCGATCCGTAACGGCGCCCCCTGGACGGCGTCGATCTCGGTGACGAACCGGGCGAAGTCGGTGTAGTCGGACGGCGCCACGCGCGCGGGGAAGAGCGCTATCCGCTCCTCCCTGACGAGCGTCTTGCCCTCCAGCCGCTCCGCGCGCCGGAAGTCGCCCCAGCGTGACGAGAGCTTCACCTCGGGGGCAGCGCGGAGGGCGAGCCCGTCGGGGGCGACGATCTCGGTCCTCTGCTCCAGCGGATCCTGCGGCGAGAGGAGCAGCGGCAGCCTCCGCTCCGCGAGCCGGACGAAGGTCTCACCGAGGCGGGCGGGCAGGATGGGGCTCTCCACGACGAGCGCCCCCCCGTCCGGCCGCGCGAAGTCCGGGACGCTCGCGCGATAGACGATCGTCAGGTCACCCTCCCGGTCCTCGGCGCCCTGGAACTCCAGGGCGTCCAGCGCGGCGCCGCCGCGGAACACGGCCGAGACCGTCTGCTCGAAGATCCTCCTGCGGGCGATCGCGTCGAAGCGCTCAAGCGCGCTCCGGATGACCCCGGCCGAGTTGCCCGAGTACCGATCGGTGACCTCGACTCCCGCGCGCCCGCTCGCGTCGATGCGAACGCGGACCCCGGTCGCGCGACGCGACGGGACCGCCGCCTTTTTTGGCGTTCGCGCCACCTCCAGCGGCTCCCCGGGTGCGGGGAGCACGAGCGCCTCAGCGTCCAGCGCGGAGGCGGGGAGCGAGCCGAAGGGCGCGTTGCGCTCGTCGGGATCGATCCAGAGCTCCCTCCCGGCGGCGCGAATCCGCAGGAGCGCCTCGCCATAGAGCCCGTGACGCGGGAAGCGGAAGCGCGCCGGATCCGCCTCGAAGGGGCGCACGAGCGCGATGCGCGCCTCGACTCCGAGCGCGTCGAGGACCGCCTTCAGGACCAGCGTCCGGCTGCCCCGGCCACGGGAGAGGATCTCGCTGGCATCGCCGCCGAGCGAGCCGCCGGTCCCCAGGATGCGCGCCGCCAC
>JBAVTL010000409.1:0-3698 GCA_049696175.1 Anaeromyxobacteraceae bacterium | reverse complement strand
GCGCCGGGGCGGACCATCATCCCGGGGCGCGGAGGAGGCGTGCGCGCGAAGCGCGCGAGCCGCGCCTCCTCCTCGGCGAGGGTGACCACGAGCGGCGGCTGGCCTGCGCGCTGCCGCTGCTCGTCGTCGGCGCTGTAGTACAGCTGGACGTTCGCGACGCCGCGGACCACCAGCTCGCCACGGTGGTTCTCCACCCAGGCCTCGATGTCGGCGCTGTAGCGGCCGCCCTCCTCGAAGCGCCGCTCGGCGACCCGCCCGCGCACGGTCAGGACGTCGCCCGGCCAGATGATCTTCACGAAGCGCGCCTGGAGTCGCCGCAGGCGCGCGCCCCGCACCCACTCGGTCACCAGCTCGGCGAGGAAGCCCATGCCGATCATCGCCGGCGCGGAGACGCCCGGGAAGCCGGCTGCCCGGGCGTACGGCTCGTCGCAGTGGAGCGGATCGAAGTCGCCGCTCGCGCCCAGGTAGCGCGTGATCTGCAGCCGGTCGACCGGCGGCTTCACGAGCGGAGGGAGCTCGTCGCCGACCTTGATCGCCTCGAAGTAGAGCTGCCGTACGGTGAGGTTCATCGGGTTCCTTATCCGCGACGGAGGATGAGCGTCTCTCGGGTGCGGAAGACGAGCTCGCCCTTGTCGTCGCGCCCCTCGTCCTCGATCACCAGGACGTCCATGGAGCCGCTCGCGCCCGTCCGCTCCTGGACGTCGGCGACCCTGCTCTTCACGGTGAGCCGATCGCCGGCGACGATCGGACGCGCGGCCTCGATCACCTGCTCGCCGTGGAGGATGTTGCGCGTGCCGAGGTCGAGCGAGTGGCGGAAGCGGTCGTTCGCCGCCAGCGTCACGGGGAAGGTCGGCGGCGCCACCAGCCCCGCGTAGCCGGACGCCCTGGCCATCGCCTCGTCCACGTAGATCGGGTTGGCGTCCCCGAGCGCCTCCGCGTACCGCCGGATGGCGTTCTTCTCGACGTCGTGGACGACGGGTTCGCTCTCTCTGCCGATGAGGGACTTGTCGAGCATGGTCTCCCTTCGCGTCATCGCCCGGCGGGCAGGTCGAGGACGGTGATGAGCCCCTTCCGCTCCGACACGGCAGCGGCGGCGTTGACGACGGCGTTGGCGGTGGCCGCGAGCCCGGCGAGCCCGCCGCGGAGGAGGAGCCGCACCTGCGGATCGGCGTCGAGCTCCACCTCGTCGCGCGGATCGGCGGCGCCGATCGAGAGCGTCAGCTCGAGCCGCACGATCTCGCGCTCCTCGAAGAAGGCTCGCGCCACGTGCTGGAGGCCGGCGACGCGCCCGCGCGGGATCGAGATCGCGCCGCGCAGATCCTCCTCCGCGACGAGCGGGATGATCTCCTCGTCGACCTCGTCCACCTCGAGCCCGCAGCCCGCGGCCGCCAGCGCGGCCGACTCGGCGAGCCCGACGTGGCCGATCTCCCCGGCGTCGGCCTTCTCGTGGAAGGTGTCCTCGTCCAGGCCGGCGCCGGTCTTCCGCGCGAGCGCTGGGCGCGCCCGCGCCGTGTCCACGACGCGGAGCGCGCGGACGTGGTGAACCGGCCCGGTCACCTGCGAGAGGAACGCGGGGAGCCGATCGAGGACGAAGCCCGGGTTGACCCCGGTGCCGAGCACGGCGACGCCGCGCTCCTCGCAGAGCCGGTCGAGCCGCTCGGCCTCCTCCTCGTACCGGAGCCAGGGCCAGGCGAGCTCCTCGCACGTCGACACGACGGAGGCGCCGGCCTTCACGGCCGCGACGAGCTGAGGCAGGATCTCGTCGAAGCGCGACCCGGTCGCGTGGAGCACCACGCCGCCACGCGCGGCGCGCAGCGCCTTCGTGGGGTCGGACGAGACCTCGATGGCGGGGGCCGGGACGCCGAGCACCTCCGCGAGCGCCCGGCCGGCGATCAGCGGTGATGTGTCGATCGCGCCGACGAGCCGAAGCGCCGGGCGCGAGAGCGCGGCGACGGCGATGGCCCGGCCGACCTCGCCGAGCCCCATGACGACCACGGGGATGCCATCTTCGCGCTCCAAGTGAGCCCCTCCGTCCTTCAGCGCTGACGGTAAACCGAACGCCAAACTTATAGCGTCCGAAGAGCGTTACCATCAAGGATTCCGGTAACTTCGAACTCGCTCCCCACGTGCCGCCCCCCCGGGTGCGGCCGCAGCGCCTAGCGTGGCGCAGCGCGTCACGCGCCTGCCCGCCCGTCGTTCAAGCTGTCAGGATGTCGAGGCTTTCCGCCCGATCAGCCTTCGAGGAGCCGCTCCAGATACCGCCGGATCGCCGGTGAGCTCCAGTCGCGCGGCCCAACGACGTAGGCCACGAGCCGCCCGCTGCCGTCGACGATGTAGGTCTCCGGGAACTTGTAGGAGTCGGGGCAGCGCCCGCGGGCGGAGCAGTAGTAGGCGCGGGTGACGCCCTGGGACGCGTCGCGCGCCACCGTGAGCCACGGCGGCGGCGGACCGCCGAAGAAGTTCACGACGGTCTCCCAGTCGTCGTCCACCGAGACCGCCACCATCTTGAAGCGGCCCGGGTAGCGGGTGGAGAGCTCCTTCCCGAGGGAGATCATCGACGGGAGCTCGTCCCGGCACGGCGGGCACCAGGTGGCCCAGAAGTTGATGAAGACCAGCTGCCCCTTCGCGGCGGCGAGGCTGACGCGGCCGCCGATCGCCTCCAGCTCCAGCGGCGGCGCCGGCGCGTCGGCGGCGTCCACGCGGAACTCGCGCGCGTCCTCGTCCAGGCCGCCGCGCGAGATCTCCCACGCGCGCCAGCCTCCGACTCCGCTCGCGATGACCACGGCGACGACGACCACGGGGAGCAGGCTGCGGCGGGGGCTTTCGGTCGTGGACATGGCGAGCGCAGTTCTTACACGACGCGCGGTCTTGCCGCCAACGCCCCTCCGGTGGAGGATCCCGGCAATGCGCGGCCTCATGGGAAGCCTCCAGATCGTTCCGCTCTCGGACCTCGCGGAGCTGCTGGCGCGGCGGCGGGCCTCCGGGACTCTCACCTGCGAGCGCGGGACCGTCCGCAAGTCCGCCGTCCTCGTGGACGGCGCGGTGGTGGGCGCGGCGTCGAACGACCCGCGCGAGTACTTCGGCCAGTTCCTGGTCAACTTCGGCCACGCCACCGACGGGCAGCTCGCGCGCGCGGTCCACGCCCAGGCCGAGTCCGGGGGCCGGCTCGGCGAGCTCCTCGTGGCGCAGGGCGTGGTCACGGCCGAGATCGTGCGCGACGTCCTGGCCATCAAGATCCGCGAGACGCTGCTCGACGTCTTCCTCTGGGACGCCGGCCTGTTCCACCTGGAGACCGATCGGCGCGACGAGACGGACGAGCTCGGCGCGCGCGTGGAGCTCTCGGAGCTCGTGCGCGAGGGGGAGTTCCGGGCCACCGCCTGGACCGCGTTCCGGGCGGCCTTCCCCTCCGGCGCCGCCACGCTCACCGTCCACGACGAGGAGGTGCCGCCGGAGCTCTCGCCCGCCTCGGTGGACGGCCGGCTCCTCGGCCTCGCGCGCGACGGGCGGACCCTCGACGAGCTGGCGCTCGCGCTCCACATGCCCGACTTTCCCATCTACCAGCGCCTCTTCGCGCTGCAGCAGCGCGGGATCCTGGAGGCGGTGCCGACGACGAGCGGCGACCTCGGCGCCGCGGAGCTGGTCGAGCGCGCGAGGTCGTTCCTCGCGGCGGGGCGGGCCGACGACGCCGAGGCCGTGGC
>JBAVTL010000408.1:0-8482 GCA_049696175.1 Anaeromyxobacteraceae bacterium | reverse complement strand
AGATCGAGCGGTTCTGATCGCGCTCACGCGCTGACGGGAGCCCGCCGGCCCCGCCCACGCAGCCCGGGCCCGCTCAGAACTGGTCGTCCTCGATCGCGAGCGCGGCGTCGGCGCCCCCCACGACCGCCTGCGAGAGGCCGTGGGCGCGCGTGAGGACGTGATCTGCGTAGAAGCGGGCGGTGGTGAGCTTGGCCCGGTAGAAGCCGGCCTCGCCGGTGCCCTCCGCGAGCCGCCGGTGCGCCGCGAGCGCCGCGCGGGCCATCTGCCACCCGCCGGCGACCGTACCGAACAGCTCGAGGAATGGCACCGCGCCCACGGACGGCCTGCGGACGTCGACGCCGTAGGTGGACACGACGTACTGGACGGCCTGCTCGAGCGCGTCGATGCCCTCGCGCAGCCGCGCGGCCACCGCCGCGAGCGTCTCCGCGCCGGCCTTGCCTAGCTGCGCCTCGACCGCGCGCATCTGCTCGAGGACCTTGCGGATCGCGGCGCCGCCGTCGCGCGCGACCTTCCGGCCGATGAGGTCCGCCGCCTGGATGCCTGTCGTCCCCTCGTAGATGGGGGTGATGCGGGCATCACGCAGGTGCTGCGCGGCCCCGGTCTCCTCGATGAAGCCCATCCCGCCGTGGACCTGCACGCCGAGCGAGGCGACGTCGACGGCGGTCTCGGTGCTCCAGCCCTTCACGATGGGGATCATGAGGTCCACGAAGGCCTGGCGCTCCTCGCGTCGCTGCGCGTCGGGATCGCGGCTCGCCGCGTCCATGGCGGCCGCCGTGACGCAGGCCAGCGCCCGCATCGCCTCCGTGCGCGACTTCATGGACATCAGCATCCGGCGCACGTCGGGGTGCCGGAGGATCGCCACCTTCTCCTTGCTGCGCGTGCCGAGCTCCGTCCCCTGGAGCCGCTCCCGCGCGTAGTCCAGCGCGCGCTGGTAGGCGCGCTCCGACAGGCCGACGGCCTCCAGGCCGACCGCGAACCGGGCGGCGTTCATCATGATGAACATGTACTCGAGGCCGCGGTTCTCCTCGCCCACGAGCCAGCCGACGGCCCCGCCGGCGTCGCCGAACGCGAGCACGGCGGTCGGGCTCGCGTGGATCCCGAGCTTGTGCTCGATCGAGACGCAGCGCACGTCGTTGCGCGCGCCGAGGCTGCCGTCCTCCTTCACGAGGAACTTGGGCACCACGAAGAGCGAGATCCCCTTCACCCCCTCCGGCGCGTCGGGCTTCCGGGCGAGGACGAGGTGGACGATGTTCTCGGCGAGGTCGTGCTCGCCGTAGGTGATGAAGATCTTCTGCCCCTCGATCCGGTAGGTGCCGTCGGCCTGCGGCACGGCGCGGGTCCGCACCGCGGCGAGGTCCGAGCCCGCCCCCGGCTCGGTCAGCACCATCGTGCCGGTCCAGTCGCCGGCCACCATCTTCGGCAGGTAGGTGCGCTTGAGCGCCTCCGACCCTCGCAGCTCGATCGCCTCGATGGCGCCGCGGGTGAGCATCGGGCAGAGCGCGAACGACATGTTGGCGCCGTTCCACATCTCCTCGACGAGCGACGAGAGGAGGCGGGGGAGGCCCTGGCCGCCGTGCTCGGGATCGCACGCGAGCGCGTTCCAGCCGCCGGCGACGAACTGCTGGTAGGCACCGATCCAGCCCCTGGCGGTGGTGACGCCGTCCTCCCTCCACGTGGCGCCCTCGCGGTCGCCGACCGCGTTCAGCGGGGAGAGCACCGTGGAGGCGAACCTCCCGGCCTCCTTGAGGATGGCGTCGGCGAGCTCCTCCGTCGCGTCGGCGAAGCCGGGCAGGCGGGCGACCTCCTCGAGCGGCGCGAGGTCTCGCAGGATGAACTGCATGTCGCGAAGCGGAGCGGCGTATTCCTTCATGGTGGGCCTCCGCGCTGGGTGCGCCAGGCGATCTTACGAGGAATGTGAGCCCGAGGGGTTGCTCACGGTGATGCGGCGCGGGCGGCCCCCCCCCCGGGGCGGGCCGCCTCGCGCCCGGGGCCGCCTCCGTCAGACCGGGATCAGGTCGTCCGGGTAGGCCGTCAGCTTCACGCCCCCCTGCTCCCCAACGGCGAAGGTGTTCTCGATCCCCACGACGCCGCGGCCGGGGAAGACGAACTTGGGCTCGATGGCGATGGTCTGAGCCGCGACCAACGGCTTCTTGAAGCCCTGGGCCAGCACCGGCAGCTCGTCGAGCTCCAGCCCGACGCCGTGGCCGACGAACCTGGCGTTCTCCCCAGGCGCCCCCATGAAGTGGGCGCCGAAGCCAGACGCCTCGGCCTGGGCAGCCGCGCCGGCGAAGAGCTCCTCGCAGATCGCCCCCGGCACGAGCCGCTCGACCAGCCAGTCCTGGATGGCGAGGGCGGCGGCGAAGGCGCGCGCGAGCTCGTCGTCCAGGCGGCCGCAGACGAAGAGGCGGGTCATGTCGACGATGTAGCCGTCGAAGATCCCGGTGTAGTCGACCATGACCGGCACGTCGCGCTCGATCACGGATCGTGACGCCCCGTGCGGCGCGGCGCTGGAGAGGCCGGTGCCGGTAACGGCCCCGTCGAAGAAGCCCGGGACCGCCCCCGCGCCGCCGGCGACCGCCAGGCCGTGGAAGAGCTCCTGGTTGAAGGCGCGCATGCGCACGTACCCCTCGCCGCCGGCCTTGCGCAGCCGGTACTCGAACTCGGCGGCGAGGTCCACCTCGCGCATGCCCGGGCGCAGGAACCTGGGCACCTCGGCGAAGACCTCGCAGGTGCGCGCGCCGGCCTCGGCGAGCCGCTCCAGCTCCCAGGGAGACTTGACGCTGCGCAGCGTGCGGTTGAGCTCCGAGACGTCGACGAGCTCCCTGCCTGGGAGGAGCCGGGCGTAGTACTGGTGCTGCTGCACCGGCACCACGTCGAAGGTCATGCCGACGCGCAGGGCGGACGCCGGGAGGAGCGCGGCGAGCTCCTTCCCGGGAGGGAAGGGGCGCACCTCGCCGGCGGTCGCCTCCTCGCGGGCTCGCGCGAGGCTCTTGCGCACGAGCAGCAGCGACGGCCCGTCCGCCGGCGCCCAGAGGGCGCCGTTCTGGCGGGTGCCCGAGTAGTAGTAGATGTCCACGGGGTGGATCAGGATCACCCCGTCCAGCCCCCCTTCGCGCAGCGCCCGCCGGAGCCGCTCCAGCCGGCCTTCGATCTCGTCTCTCGTCACCACGTCTCACCTCCCGCGCCCGCCGCCGGTCGCATGTCGCCCGTCTCCACGAAGCGCGAGTGGAAGCCGAAGGCCTCGCGGTACAGGTGCGGGCTCTGGCGCCCAGTCTGGTTCCGCGCGTAGGCGCGGTCGAAGTAGTCCCAGAGGAGCGGCCGGAAGTCCGGATGGGCGCACCTCTCGATGATCTCCCGCGCCTTCTGCTTCGGGCTCTTGGCGCGCAGGTCGGCGAGCCCCCACTCGGTGACGATCGCGGAGACGTCGTGCTCGGTGTGGTCGACGTGGGAGGTGAACGGGACGATGGCCGAGATCCTGCCATCCTTGGCGGTCGAGGGGGACATGAAGATCGTGTAGGCGGAGTTGCGGGCGAAGTCGCCCGAGCCGCCGATCCCGTTCTCGATCCCCTTGCCGACGATGTGGGTCGAGTTGACGTGGCCGTAGATGTCGGCCTCGATGAAGCCGTTCATCGCGATGCAGCCGAGGCGCCGGATGATCTCGGGGTTGTTGGAGACGTCCTGCGGGCGCAGGACGATCCGCTCCCGCAGGGCGTCCAGGTCCCTGCGGAACCGCGCCTGCCCGTCCGACGAGAGGGTCAGCGCGCACGCGGAGGCGGTGCGGAGCTTGCCCGACTCGAAGAGGTCGAGCATGCCGTCCTGGATCACCTCGGTGTAGGCGGTCAGCCCCTCGAACTTCCCCTGGTTGAGCCCGATCAGCACGGCGTTCGGGATGTTCCCGACCCCCGACTGGATCGGCGTGAGGTTCCTCGGCAGGCGCCCCAGCTTCACCTCGTTGCCGAGGAAGTCGAGGATGTGGCCGGCGATGCGCTGGTGGACCTCCTCCGGCGGCTTGAAGGGGCTCGCCGCCTCCGGCGCCTGGGTCTTCACCACCGCGACCACCTTCGCGGGATCCACCCTGACCAACCGGGCGCCGCAGCGGGCGTCGGGGGCGAAGATCGGGATCTCGCGGCGCGTGCCGTGCTCGCCTGGGACGTCGTAGACGTCGTGCATCCCCTCGAGCCGCTCGTCGAGCCACTCGTTCACCTCGAGGATGACCCGGTCGGCACGCTCCAGGTAGACGTGGCTCAGGCCGACCGAGTCGCTGAGGACGAGCGCGCCGTCCTCGAGGATCCGGGTGACCTCCACCACGGCGACGTCGATCCTGCCGTAGTAGCCGTACCGGACGAAGGTCCCGGCGTGGGAGAGGTGCATGTCCTGGTACTCGATGGCGCCGGCGTTGATCTTCTCCCGCATCACCGCGTCGGACTGGTAGGGGAACCGGAACGCGACCGACTCGGCGCTCCCCAGCTCGCGATCCACCTCGGGGCCGGTGGACGCCCCGGTGAGGAGCCGGAACCGGAGATCCCCTCCGCGCTCCCGCTCCGCGCGGGTCCGCCGGGCGAGCGCCGGCGGGACCGCCTTCGGCGCGCCTGCGTAGGTGAAGCCGCTCATGGCGACGGTCTCGCCATCCCCGACGAGGGTCGCGGCCTCGTCGGCGGTCATGATCTTCCTGCGGAGCTGCGCGCTCAGGATCCTGTCGGTCATGCGGCTTCCCTCCGGTGGCTGTGTGCTGTGTGTCGTGATGTGCTGTGAGTCAACCTCGTCTTCGGGAGTGCGGCGGGCCCCCGCGCCGGACGTCCCGGCGCGGGGGTGGAGCGGTGGAGCGGGAGGGGCGGGGCTCAGTCCTTCAGGACGTTGCCGGCGATCACGAGCCGCTGGATCTCGCTCGTGCCCTCGTAGATCTCGGTGATGCGGGCGTCGCGCCAGTGGCGCTCGACGTCGTAGTCCTTCATGTAGCCGTAGCCGCCGTGGATCTGGATCGCCTTGGTGGTGACCCTCCCCGCCGCCTCGGAGGCGAAGAGCTTCGCCATCGCGCTCTCGGCGGAGTGGCGCACGCCGCGATCCTTCATCCTGGCCGCGCGGTGGATGAGGAGCCGCGCCGCCGCGAGCTCGGTCGCCATGTCTGCGAGCATGAACTGGATCGCCTGGAGGTCGGAGATCGGCTTGCCGAACGCCTTGCGCTCCTTCGCGTACCCCTTCGCGGCGTCGAACGCGGCCTGCGCGATCCCGAGCGCCTGGGCGGCGATCCCGATCCGGCCGCCGTCGAGGGTGGACATCGCGATCTTGAACCCCTCGCCCTCGGCCCCGAGCCGCTGGCTCGCGGGGATGACGCAGTCCTGGAAGAAGAGGCTGCAGGTGCCGGAGGCCCGGATGCCGACCTTCTCGTCCGGCTTCCCGCGGGAGAAGCCCTTCGCGTCGGACGGGACGAGGAAGGCGCTGATCCCCTTGTGGCCCTTGGTGCGATCGGTCACCGCGAAGAGGAGGACCGCGTCGGCCTGTGGGCCGTTGGTGATGAAGTTCTTGGCGCCGTCGATCACGTACTCGCCGCCGCGGGCGACGGCGACGGTCATCATCTCGGAGGCGTCGGAGCCGCTCATGGGCTCGGTGAGGGCGAAGCAGCCGAGCTTCTTCCCGGAGGCGAAGGGCTTGAGGAAGGCCTCCTTCTGCGCGGCGGTGCCGTACTTCATCACCGGGTCGCAGTAGAGCGAGTTGCTCACGCTCATGGTCACGCCCGTGCTGGCGCAGCCGCGGGAGATCTCCTCCATCGCGACGGCGTAGCTCAGGGCGTCCATGCCGGCACCGCCCCACTCCTGCGGGACGGCGACCCCCATGAGGCCGAGCTCCCCCAGCTTCTTCACCGCCTCCGCGGGGAAGGCGTGCTCGGCGTCCCAACGCCTGGCGTTGGGCTTGAGCTCGTTCTCTGCGAGCTCCCGGCAGAGATCCAGGACCTGACGCTGCTCTTCGGACAGTTCGTTGTGCATGTGTTCCCTCCGTGGGTTGCAGCAGGAAGAGCAACCCCCGCGCCAGAGTGCCGCAGGCGCCTTCCGGAGGGCGTCAATCGCCCGAGATGACGTGTGAATTCTCCACGAGCCCTCACCCGCTTCGGGAATGGGCAGCGCGCGCCCTTAGTGCCGGGCGTGGCACAACGCTGATTCGCGCGTGGTACAGTGCGGCACGATGTCCATACTCGCCGATCGGAAGCCGGTGCTGTGGGCGTTCAGCGCCAGCAGGCTGCGCGCCATCTTCGAGAGCGTGGCGAGCCGGTACGCCGACGCCGCGGAGATCCACGTCTTCGACAAGGGGTTCGAGGACGCGGTGCAGCTGGAGCGGGAGCTCGTCAGGTCGGGCGAGCGGGTGGACGTCTTCATCGCCGCAGGCGCGAACGGCGCCTACCTCCGCGACCGGGCGCACGTCCCCGTGACGTTCGTCCAGGGGACGACGTCCGACGTCCTCCACGCCCTCACGGAGGCCCGCAAGCTC
Source organism: Anaeromyxobacteraceae bacterium (assembly GCA_049696175.1). Classification (GTDB taxonomy): domain Bacteria; phylum Myxococcota; class Myxococcia; order Myxococcales; family Anaeromyxobacteraceae; genus DATIVK01. The sequence continues at coordinate 2,002 of JBAVTL010000408.1, read as the reverse complement.
TCCAGGCGCGTCGGGGTGGTGGTCCACGGCGCGCCGTTCGGCGGCCTCGAGGAGTTCGCCTCCCTCCACGAGCTGGTGCTGGAGCAGCGCTCGTACGAGTCGCCCGACGAGGCGCGCGCCGCGATCGCCGAGCTGGCGGGGAGCGGGGTCGAGGCGTTCGTCGGGTCGGGGCTGGTCTGCGACCTCGCCGAGCAGGAGGGGCTCCGCGCGGTCTTCCTCTTCTCGCGGGACTCGGTCCGCGAGGCGATCGAGCGGGCGATCTCCATCGCGCGGGCGGTCCAGGTCGGCGAGGCGCAGCGTGAGCGGCTCGCCAACGTCCTCGCCCACGTGGAGGAGGGGATGGCCGCCGTCGATGCCGAGGAGCGGATCGAGTGGATGAACCCGGCGATGGAGAGGATCCTGGGCGTGGCGGCGGCCGACGTCGCCGGCCGCAGGCTCTCTGCGGTCTCGCCAGACCTGGCGCTCACCCGCGTCCTCTCGACCGGGTGCGCCGAGCTCGAGTCGGTCCAGAAGCTCGGCGACCGCACGCTGGTGGTGAACCGCTCCCCCGTCCGCACGCAGGGGGTCCAGACCGGCGCCGTCGTCACCTGCCAGGACGCGCGGACCATCCAGCGGATCGACCGCGGGATCCGCACGCAGTACCGGCCGCGGCGCTTCGTGGCGCGCTACCAGCTGGGCTCGATCATCGGCGCGTCGCCGGCGATCGAGCGGGTCCGTGCGCTCGCCGAGCGGTACGCGCGGACCGACTCCACGGTCCTCGTCACCGGCGAGACGGGGACCGGCAAGGAGCTCTTCGCGCAGGGGATCCACCAGGCCAGCACCCGCCGGGATCGCCCGTTCGTCGCGATGAACTGCGCCGCCTTCCCTGAGACGCTCCTCGAGTCGGAGCTCTTCGGCTACGAGGAGGGGGCCTTCACCGGCTCGCGCCGCGGCGGGCGCGCCGGGCTCTTCGAGGCCGCCCACACCGGGACCATCTTCCTCGACGAGGTCGGGGACGTCCCGCTCTCCCTCCAGACGCGGCTCCTGCGCGTGCTGCAGGAGCGCCAGGTGATCCGGCTCGGCAGCAACGACCCGACGCCGGTGGACGTCCGCGTGATCGCCGCGACCAACAGGGACCTCCGGAGCGCGGTCGCGGACGGCATCTTCCGCGCCGATCTCTTCTACCGGCTCAACATCCTCCCGCTCCACCTGCCGCCCCTGCGCGAGCGGCTCGACGACGTGCTCGTCCTCGCCGCCGACCTGCTGCACCGGGCGCTCCTGCGGCTCGGCGCCGCGGGGCTGCAGGGGCGGCTCGTCTCGCTCCTAGAGCCCCACCTGAAGGCCTACGGGTGGCCAGGGAACGTGCGCGAGCTGGAGAACGTCATCGAGCGCGTCGCGGTCTTCTTCGCGGATCCCGGCGCGGCGGTGGCCCCTGACGGCGAGGATCTCCGCGCCGTCCTCCCTGAGCTCTTCGCCGCGGACCGGCCCCCCCCCACGCCCGCCGGGGCCGAGGGCGCCGCGGCGAGGACCAGCTTCCGCGAGTCGCGCGACGCCCACGACAAGGCCGTCGTCCGGCGCGTGCTGGAGGAGTGCGGCGGCAACCAGACCGAGGCCGCGCGACGGCTCGGGATCGGCCGCTCCACGCTCTGGCGCAAGCTGATGAGCTGACCTATCCCCGCGGCCGAACGTCCCAGAGTCAGAAGCGGCTCATCAGGGGGAGCGACGCGGAGCGCGCGCGGGTGGCGTGGCGCCTCTGAGTCGTCGGAGGTGATGGTCGCGTTCGCGCGGCGGCGGCGCTTCCCGCGATCGTGATCGACGCGGCTCTGGCGGCGGGGCGTTGGTCTGCGCACCGGCGTTGGCCAAGGACGCACTCGTCCCTCTTGGGGTTCACTGTCTGCTAATGCCGCTAGCGCTTGACACCTTCCGGGCCGAATCCGGCTTGCCGTGTGGTGCCCGCGCGAATGAGCGCTCCAGGCCGCGCGGGCTGCGCTTCATGCAGCGCGAAAGGCGCCCGTGCGGAGGC
>JBAVTL010000407.1:0-10857 GCA_049696175.1 Anaeromyxobacteraceae bacterium | reverse complement strand
GGCACCTCTCGGCGGGGGAGCTCGCGGTGACGAAGGTGGAGGGGCGTGAGGGGCTCTCGGAGCCGTACGCGTTCGCGGTGGACTTCGTGCTGCGAAGCGGGGACGGGCTCGACCTGGACGAGCTGCTGGGGCGCGAGGGGGAGCTGACGCTGCGGCGGAACACCGGCGAGGAGCGTGTAGTCCACGGTGAGTGCCACCGCGTGGAGCTGACCGGCGTCGCTGCTGGGGTGCCGTCGTACCGGGTGACGCTGCGGCCGAGGCTGTCGCGGCTGGCGCTCGTGACGCAGAGCCGGATCTTCCAGGGGAAGAGCGTGCCCCAGATCGTGGACGCGGTGCTGTCGAGGGCGCACGTCGCGCACCGGAGCGCGCTCGCTGGGAGCTACCCCGCGCTCGAGTACGTGGCGCAGTACCGGGAGAGTGACCTCGCGTTCGTGTCGCGGCTGCTGGAGGAGGAAGGGATCTGGTACCGGTTCGAGCACGGGCCGGGGAGTCACGAGCTGGTGCTGGGGGACGAGCCGAGCGGATACGCGGAGCACGCGAGCGACGTGCCGTTCCGGTTCAAGACGGGAGAGGCGGACGAGGCGGAGCACATCCACTGGCTGGAGCGGGAGTGCCGGGACGAGCCGGGTGAGGTGGAGCTTCGGGAGTACGACTTCGAGCGGCCCGGGCTGGAGGTGACGTCGCGCGCCGGAGACCGGAAGGGGCCGCAGGTCTACGAGGTGGTGGCGGGGAAGTACGACGGGAGCTCCGGGAAGGAGCGAGCGAAGCGGCGGCTGGAGGGGTTGCGGTACGGGGCGGAGACCTTCCAGGGGAAGGGGAACAGCCTGGCGTTCGTGCCCGGAGCGGCGATCCAGCTAGAGGAGCGGGAGAGGATCCTGGTGGTGCGGATGACGCACTCCGCGACGCAGGAGCTCTCGTCGGGCGGCGCAGGCGAGCGGAGCGCGAGCTACGAGAACGCGTTCGAGGGGATCGACGCGAAGCGCGCGTACCGGCCGAAGCGGTCCACGCCGCAGCCGAAGATCAGGGTCTTCGCGGATTCAAGTGGGCCCGAACGGCGCGGCCTGATGCAGGAAGCGGCCTGCTGACGCGGTTTTCGTGAGTGTTGGCCGTGCTTGAAAGTGGTGTCGCGGCTGGGGCAGGCTGCTGCGGTGAAGGATCCCAGGTCCATCCGCGCCCTGTTCTCGCTGCCGGGCTTCGTCGCCCGGCCGCACCTTGCCGGTGTGTTCGGCGACCGGTACGCCCGCGTCATCCTGTTGCGCCGCCGAAAAAAACTGCTCGCTGCGGACAGTGCGGCCAGCGATCGCGGAACCGGTACGACCAGCGGACCTGCCGCGCCCGAGATCTCTCGGCGGCCGGGTGGCGGATCTACGTGGAGTTCGAGCGCTGGCGCGTCAACTGCCGGAGGTGCGGCGGCGTGTACGTAGAGCGGCTCGACTGGCTGGCGAAGAACCCGCGCTTCACGCAGCGGTACGCGATGCACGTCGGCGCGCTGTGCCGGGAGATGACGAACAAGGCCGTGGCCGAGCTGGAGCTCCTGCACGACAGCACGGTGAAGGACCTCGACAAGATCTACATGGCGAAGCAGGTGGCCCGCGCCGGGATGCCCGCACCTCGGGCCATCGGCGTCGACGAGATCGCCATCCGCAAGGGCCACAACTACCGCATCGTCGTGAGCGACCTCGACCGCGGCCGACCGATCTGGGTGGGCGGCCAGGGCCGCACCGAGGCGGACTTCGATCTCTTCTTCGCAGCGCTGGGTGCGAAGAAGACGGCGCGCATCGAGCTCGCCGCGATGGACATGTGGAAGCCCTTCCGCAACTCGCTGAAGAGGAACGCGCCTCAGGCCGGCGTCATCTTCGACAAGTTCCACATCATGCGACACCTCTCGGATGCGCTCGACGAGGTGCGCCGCAGCGAGTACCGCCGGCTCTCCGGCAAGGACCGGACCTTCATCAAGGGACAGCGCTACACCCTCCTCTCGAGCCGAGAGAACCTCAGCCACGACGGACGGGCCAGCCTCAAGAAGCTGCTCACGGCGAACAAGAGGCTCAGCGTCGCCTACCTGCTCAAGGAGTCCTTCGGCCAGCTCTGGAGCTACCAGACCGAGGGCTGGGCGCGCGCCTTCTTCGACCGCTGGCAGGAGGGCCTCAAGTGGCAGCGGCTCGCGCCCTACCGGAAGTTCGCCGCCATGATCGAGCGCCACTGGGATGGCATCTCCTCGTACTGCCGACCCGAGAACAAGGTCAGCCTCGGCCTGGTCGAAGGGCTCAACAACAAGATCCGCGTCATCCAGCGCCGCGCCTACGGCTACCGCGACGAGGACTACCTCAAGCTCAAGATCGTCGCGGCGTTCCTTCCGCCGTTGACTCATCGTGCGGAAAAGGACCCACTGTGATCCGCGAAGACCCGAAGATCAAGGGGATCCAGACGGCGATCGTGGTGGGTCCTCCCGGAGAGGAGGTGCACGTGGACCGGTGGGGCCGGATCAAGGTGCAGTTCCACTGGGACCGGGAGGGGAAGAAGGACGACAAGTCGAGCTGCTGGGTGAGGACGGGGCAGGCGTGGGCGGGGCCTGGGATGGGGAGCCACTTCGTGCCGCGGGTGGGGCAGGAGGTGGTGGTGAGGTTCCTGGACGGGAACCCGGACCGTCCGCTCGTGACGGGAGCGATCTTCAACGGAGAGAACCCGCCGGCGGTGGCGCTGCCGCAGGATAAGACGCGCTCCACGACGCGGACGCAGTCGAGCCCGGGAGGCGAGGGGTACAACGAGCTGACGTTCGAGGACCAGGCAGGGCACGAGGAGCTCTTCGTCCGGGCGGAGAGGGACGAGAACGTGGAGGTGGGGGACGCGCACGCGACCCGCATCCGCGCGAACGAGCGGCTCACCGTCGCGAAGGACCGGACGAAGCGGGTGCTCGGGAGCCAGTCACTCGACGTGAAACGAGAGGACTCGGCGGGGATCGGCGGGAACGCGATCCTGACGGTGGCGGGAGCGCGCGAGACGCAGGTCACCGGGAGCCAGACGGAGCAGGTGGGGCTCGGGCAGACGGTAACGGTTGGCGGGGCGCAGGACGTCACCGTGGCGATGGCGTCGGCGGTTAGCGTCGGCGCGGCTGCGGCGCTGAACGTGGGGGGCGGCTACGCGGTGAACGTCGGCGGGGCGATCAACGAGCTCGTCGGCGGGATGAAGTCGAGCGAGGTCGGCGGGGAGTCGATCGTGGTGACGGGAGCGCACTCCGAGGAGCGGGTGGCGGAGGACCGGACTTCGACGACGAAGGGCGACGCGCAGTTCAGCATCGACGGAGCGGTGCGGACCATCGTGGACGGTAACGTGACCGACACGGTGGACGGGAAGGTGACGATCCGGGCGGAGGACCTGTTCGGCTGCATGTTCGGCGAAGGGACGATGCAGGCGGACAAGATCAGCATCGTGGTGGGCGGGAAGCTGGTGATGTCGCTGGAGAAGAACGGGACGATTCAGTTCTTCGGCAAGACGCTGACGGTGGACGGGAAGCAGATCAAGCTGAAGGGCGGGAAGATCAAGAAGGTGGCGGCGGGGGCGGCGCCTTCGACAGAGGCGCTGTCCTCGACGGATCCGTACTGGGTCGACCTCGAGTTCGCGGCCAAGGAGGGCAAGCCCGTTCCTCGTCAGGGATTTCGAGTCGAGTTCCCGGACGGGAGCGTTCGTCGGGGGGTCATGGATGGGGACGGGAAGGCTCGCGTCTCCGGACCTGCGTCGGGCACCTGTCACGTCACGCTGACAGGGCTCGATGCGGCGCTGTGGAAGCCCGGGGGCGGCGGAACCATGAGTCGCTCCGGCGCTGGGAAGGGTGCGCCTTCAAGGGAGTACACGGTCCTGTCGGGCGAATGCATCGCGAGCATCGCCTGGGCAAACGGGCATCGCTGGGAGACGCTCTGGGACCACTCGAAGAACGCGTCGCTCCGCGAGCTCCGCAGGAATCCAAACGTTCTCCTCGCCGGGGACCGGGTCTTCGTCCCCGAACGTGAGCTTGGGACGATCGACGTGCGAACCGGCCAGAAGGGATCCTTCGAGCTGAAGGTGGAGCCAGCGGTCGTCCGCCTCCGGGTGGACCATTCGCACGCGCCCTACGTGCTCGAGTTCGATGAGGGCACGAAGCAGGTAGGAACGACGGACGGAGCTGGTCTTCTCGAGGCGACGCCTCCACCGCGTGCGAAGACTGGCACGCTTCGCATCGAGACGGAGCTGGGCGTCGAGACGCACACGGTTCACCTCGGGGCCCTCGACCCGGCGGCCGAGATCGGCGCCGTGCAGCAGCGGCTCCGCAACCTCGGCATGGCCTGCGAGATTACCGGCGAACTCGACGAGGTTACGCGCCGGCTCCTGGCCGAGTTCCAGCAGCAGAATGGGCTGGAGGCGTCGGGTGAGGCCGACCAGGCGACATGCGACAAGCTGGCCAGCATCCACGGTTCTTAGGGGTAGGACGGCGGAGAGCAAAGATGGAACCCTTTGGCACGCAGCCACTACCGCTCGAACCTACCGCGCTTGCCGCCGCGCGGCGGCCCGACTCCGGTGGCGACGACGTCCGCGCGCTCGAGCAGGAGATCCTGGCCTCCTTGCGCCTCGCGAAGCCGGAGGCCCCATCGATCGCGACTTCTCCGAATGGAGGCATGCAGTGCAGCGTCATGCCGCAGGAACGGCATGACGCGTTCGTCAAGGAGTTGCTGAAGACCGACTGGTTCAAGCCCGCGCCAAGCGTGATCTACGCGTGCCGGGACTCGACCGGTAAGGGGTCGGTCGCCATCGGGTCGAAGCTCTCGGTGAAGGTGAGGGAGCTTCGCTATCCAGGCGGCCTCGTCTCGCGGCCGAACCTCATGGGCGGGGAGGTGGAGGTCGGGGAGCAGATCAAGGGGAAGTGGCTCTACGTCTTTCGCGAGAAGCGGCTGGTGGTGCTGCTGCGCGCGGACGGGACGGGCACCTGGATCAAGGAGAGCGGCTCCAGCGCCGACTTCCGAGGGGCGTCACAATCCGGCGAGCTGGTCTTCGACCCCGGCAAGAAGGAGGCGCGAAAGCAGTACGCATTCTTCCTGAGCCCAGCGAGGCTGACCGACGACGCGACCCAGATCCTGACCAAGGGAGATGCGCTGGCGCGGGCTGCGGTGACGGTAGGAGCGGCAGCGACCGGGACGGTCGTCCTGCTCCCGGATCCGTACCAATGGGCGGCCGACGCCCAGCGGCTCTACCACGGTCGCTGTGCGGCGAACTTCCTGGCGCTCGTCACCGGCGAGCAGTCGACCGCGAGGTGGCTGATAGCGAGGCGGCTCGAGACCTGGTGTCGCGTCTCGCCGAAGGTCGCGAGGCAGCTGAAGGTGCGCTCGGAGGACTGGCTACTCGCGCACACCAACGTCAAGTCACGCCTGCACTGGGACACTCGGGTGGCGGCCTCCTATCTCGCGCACTGTGTCGACTCGCCCGGGTTCGTCGCGCTCCAGAAGGCCTGCGAAGGCGGTGGATCCGACGGCCTTTCGATGGGGATGCAGGCGCTGGCCTCGGTGACTGAGGGGCTGCTCGTGACCAGGGAGGGACTGGACCTTGCGTTACGGCTTGCGACCCGGACCGAGTTCCTCGCGTCGAAGTACATCTTCCACGAGAAGGGACGCGAGCCGGACGACAAGCTCTGGTGGAACGAGCGGCGATGGGGTTGGCAGGCGATGGCCTCCATCTTCGAGGACGTGGCCCCGGCGATGGTGGAGTACCTGAAGCACCGGGGCGCAAAGATGAACGCGAACCCCAGATACCGGATGGCCCAGTACCTCGAGAATATTGGTGTCCCGTGCGACGTGGGGGCGGCGACGGGCAGGGCGCGGACGCCCAGCAAGGCGCAGCGGACGCTCTACGCCAACCTGGCCGGCGATCGGAAGATCACCGCGGGATCACTCTCCAGAACGGAGCGGACGCGAGTCCGGAAGGAGTTCGAGAGGCTCATCAAGAGGAAGGAAGTGAAGGACGGCTACTTCCCCACCCCCTTCGACAAGAAGGCCGAGAAGCTCGACCGGCTGCACGGGTTCTTCCAGCCGGTCTCCCAGTTCACACGCCTCTCGGTCGGAACCCTGGTGGAGTGCGTGAACGTCACCTTCGCCTTGAGCGACTATGCCGAGGCAAGGGAGAAGGGTGAGGCCAATGGATGGAAGGCATTCGCCCTGGTCGGGACGTTCGCGGAGGCCGGCGAGCACCTAACCACCTGCGTCGAGCAGTTGAAGAGGACGGGGACCGTCGGGAAGACGGTCATCAAGGGGACCGCGGCGTTTCTGGGGCTGGTCTCGAGTGCCTCCGACCTCATCGAGTACGAGGAGGCGACGCTCGACGCTGCCGTCGGCAGCTACGACTACGGCAAGGCGATTGGACACGGCACGCAGATGGCAGGGGCCGCTTTGGGCGCGTTGGGGGGCGGTTTCGCGCTGGCGGAGGTGCTGGGGGTAGGGTCGGTCGCGGGGGCCACCCTGGGCGCCTGGCTGGGTGGGGTCGGCGCGGGGCTTGTCATCGGTGGCGCGCTGCTCGTCGAGGCCCTGAAGTTGGTAAGTCCTCGCCGCGCCCCGTCCCCGCGTCAGCCAGGCTTCTTCTTCTCCGGCGGGGCGAGGGCGACCGCCTTCAGCGAGAGTTCGCCGCCGCCGAGGTCGCGTAGCTCCCACTCACCGACCATTCGCAGGTCCTTCGCGTAGAGGGCGTGCTTCCGCAAGACCAGGTCTCGGACGATGGGCGCCATGCGGGCCGACTCACGCGGCGGCAGCTTGCGGAAGCGTTCGAAGAGCTCCCCGAGCACTTCACCCTGGCCACACGCGTCGAGCACCAGGGCGTTCCAGAGGGTGATGGCCAGGCCGAGCGTCGGCCGACGCACGTCGAGCAGCGCGTGGGGCGGGAGGCCATCGGTGAGCGGGGCGGCGAAGTCCAGGATCGTGGCGGAGATCTTCTTCACGCCGCCGATCTTGCCACCGCGGTCGGCCGGGGTCAGGCGGCTTTCGCGAGTTCGTGCGGAAGCGGCGCCTTCTCGCCGCGCAGAGCGGCCTCAACCGCCCGACGCAGGTAGGTCTTTGGCTCGACGCCCGCGAGCTTGGCGCTCTCGATGAGGCTGTAGAAGATCGCCGCCACCTCGGTCCCGCGCCGAGACTTGGAGCCGTAGTGGTTCTTGCGGCCGACCACGACGCCGCGCAGCCCGCGCTCGGTGCCGTTGTTGTCGAGCGGGATCCTGGGGTCGTCTAGGAAGCGCACGAGCCCCTTCCACATGCCGAGCATGTAGTCGATGGCCTTCACGAGCCCGCTTTCCGGCAGGGTCCGCGTCTTCACCGTGACCGCCCACGCCCTGATCCGCTCCACCACTTCCCGCGACCGCTCGTTCCGAAGTTGTCGTCGCAGGTCGTCGCCGGGTGGTCCGGTCGGGCAGAGCCGATCCACGGCGTAGATCTCGCCGATGAGATCGACGACCTCCTTCACCTGCGCGGGGAAGGCGTGCCCGACGTCCAGGTACTTGCGACGGACGTGCGCCCAGCAGTTGGCGAGGATGAAGCTGCCAGGTGCCTTCGCGAGCGACTCGTAGACGCCGTAGCCGTCCGCCATCACCGCGCCCTTGAAGCCCCGGAGTGCCTTCTTGGCCGCCTCGGCCGACCGGCTGTCCTCGATGCAGTAGGCGACCGCGTCCGGCGCCGCGACGGCCCAGACCTGCCACTGCTTCGCCTCCCCGGTATCCTTCCCCTTGCCGTCGAGGAGCCGCCAGCGCGTCTCGTCCGCGCCGATCACCGCGTGCGCGAGCACGTAGACGTGGAGGGCCTCCTTGGCGTCGCCGAGGATCCGGGCCAGCCGCTCGATCTGATCCCAGAGCGTCTGCGAGTCCACGACGAGCCCCTCGCGCGCCATGATCCGGACCTGCCGCTCGAGTGGGGCGTGGTCGAGGTACTTCGCGATCACCACCTCGATGGCGAAGTCCACGGAGTAGCGCGCACCAGGGAAGAGCTTCCCCGGGCCCGGCGCCGTCTCGATGCAGCCGTTGCACTCGCAGCGGTACTTCTGCCGCTTCTGCTTCGCGAGGACGAAGCGCCGCTCGACGACGGTGATCTCCTCCGACTCCTCGAACTGGCCCTTGAAGACCGAGAGCTCCTTGCCGCACTTCGGGCACCCGAGGTCCGCGGCGTCGAGCTCGAAGACCTTCTCCACGACGGGGAGGGCCGGCTGCTCGCGCGGGCCGTGCCCGACGCGCGGCTTCTTCTCCGGCGCCTCAGTCTTCTCGACCGGGCGCTTCTCGGACGACTTCCCGAAGAGCAGCTTGTTCTTCACCGCGAGCTGCGCCTCGAGCTGGGCGAGCCTCAGCTGAAGGTCGGCGGGACTCGCCCCCTTCAGCGCCAGGTTCTCGTTGGTGAGCGCGACTACCTTGTCGACGAGCCGCCTGTTCTCGCCGACAAGCAGCTTCGCCGCCTGGCGGAGGATCTGGGGATCCTTCTCGGAGTCGAGGTCGAGCACGCGCAAGTGTTCTCCCATGACGGGATCGCGAGCGGCAGCCCCATGACCCATGGACACTCAGGGTGCAGCGAACACGAACGGCGCCGGGCTCAGCGGCATCCGGCCGACGAGCTCGCTCCCTTCGAGCAGCAGCGCCAGCTCGCTCACCGTGAGCCGCATCTCCTGGCCGTCGCTCCGCTCCCACGGCGCCGCGAACCGCCCCTTCTCCAGCCGCTTCGCGAAGACGCACAGGCCAGTCCCGTCCCAGTACAGGACCTTGGCCCGACGACGGTTCTTCGAAACGAAGAGGAAGAGGTCGCCCGAGAGCACGTCCCGGCCGAGCCCCTGCGCGACGAGCAGCGAGAGCGAGTCGAAGCTCTTCCTCATGTCCGCCGGCGTGGCGAAGGCGTGCACCGCCACCTGCCGCGTCGACCCGATCACGCGAGCCGCCGGAGGAGCTCGGCGACGCCGGCCACGTCGAGCCCCTCGATGCGTAGGCCACCTGGGCCGTGAACCACGATGCGCCCGGCCGGCGCCTCTACGACGGCGACCGGGACGAAGCGCGGCCGCTCCGCGATCTCCTCCGGCGCCGACCACCCTGCGAGCGTCTCGCGCCGCACGCCAAGCTCCCGCAGCACCGCGCTCAGCGGCGCCCCCGCCGCCTGCCGCGCTTTCAGGTACGCCGCCCCTCGCCGTCGCAACTCTGCCGGGTACCGCTTCCCGGGACCGCGCTTCCCTGCACGGCGCACCGCCTCGCGGAACGCCGCCGCTTCCTTCACGATGTCCATCACGCCCTCCTCGTTAAGCGCGAGGATGGTCGCCGGGAAGGCAGTTCAGATCACGACGGGGCGCGGCGAGGACTTACCTGAAGTTGGATGACCAGGAGACCTTCGCGCAGCGATCGTTTCTGGGGTTGGTGGGGAGGGATTCGGCGAACGAGGGCGAAGCGTTGGCCTGGTCTCTGGGGATTCGCCTGCCGACGCGAGACATCAGGGTGGAAGCGAAGGCGTTGCTCATGCTGGAGGCTACGTTCCAGATTTCATGGTTCTCCTCTATCGGAAGCGAAACGCGGCTGGTCATCCGCCCCGGACTCGTTTACCCGGATTCGAGCTTAGAAATCGAACTCGAGACGAGTTGGTCGAACTGGGGACGGAATCGCTTCGCGATAGGCGTAAACCTGATGGACGATGAAGTCGTCCAGTTGAGCGGGCCATTCCTAATGAAGAAGGACAGCGTCATCGAGCGGGACGCGGGCGGGAACGTCACCGAGGTCTCGATCAACGTCGAAGACCCGACGTTCCCCAGGGATCGGCCCGGGCAGTGGCAGGCAGTTCGCGCGTGGGTCCGGCTTCGCCTCGACAGCAAGGTCTTCGTCCCGGACGACAAGGACCTCGGAATGCCGGCTGATTTACCCAACGGCTCCGCCGTTCTGTCTCGGGACAAAACGGCGTGGAAGTCTAAGTCGAAGTGGGAGGCGCGTGAGTGAAGTCCTTTCCGAAGTGGGTCTATCTCCTGGTGGGGGTGTCGGGGGTTCTGTTCTACCCGTCAGCGCAGTTGGTGCGGTTCTATTCCGCTGCAGAGCATTTCATGGCGACGGCTCCAGAGATCGAATCGAGCCTTGCCTCGTCGGTCTCGGAAGTGGCAGGGAAGCGACTCGTCTGTCTTCGCGATACGGTTGTCGAAGGCGGCGTGACGCCGGATGACATTGAGCGTACGCAGGCCCCGATGGTCCGCGCGAATGGACGGTTCGGCGAGCAACTTTCCGACGAGATGTATCGCGTTCTTCGCCTCGATCCTGATGTCGTGCGCGGCATTCGGGAATGCGTGTCGACGTCAAACGAACTCTCCCAGTTTCTTTCCTCCAGCGACGCCTACGAGGACTTCTGCAACATACCGAGAAACCTCCTTGGCTATGCTGCCAAGGAGGCCGAGGCGAACCGCACGCCCGAGGAGATCGCCCGCGTTGAGCAGGAAGGCGAGCCGAAGCTGCGCGAGCACGCCGCGAAGCTGGAGGAGTTCCGGCAGCAGTTCGTCCGTGCGCGCGCCACGCATGAGGAGAGGAAGGTGCTCTTCCGGGCCATCGCCTGGGCCGACATCCTCCTCGAGACGGTGGGGATGGCCTGCACCGCGGCGGTCATCTGGGCGTCGCTGACGCGGCGCCGTGGGGCTGCAGCCTAGTTGCTCCGGTCGACGCAGCAGCCTCGGACCTCCTACGGAGCTGCGATGTGCTGGCAAAGTGCCAGCAGCCCTCTGCTGGGGATGTGGAACCCGCCGGCGGTGGCGCTGCCGCAGGACAAGACGCGATCCACGACGCGGACGCAGTCGAGCCCCGGAGGCGAGGGGTACAACGAGCTGACGTTCGAGGATCAGGCAGGGCAGGAGGAGCTCTTC
>JBAVTL010000406.1:0-5469 GCA_049696175.1 Anaeromyxobacteraceae bacterium | reverse complement strand
GCGTGGACCACCGCCGGCACGCCGGCCTTGAAGATCCCCGCCTTCTCCAGCGCGATGGCCTCGACGGTGTCGCCGAGCAGCTGCACGTGGTCGAGGCCGATCCGCGCGATCGCGGTGACGCGCGGCGTCGCGGCGCTCGTCGCGTCCAGGCGGCCGCCGAGGCCGACCTCCACCACCGCGACGTCGGCCTTCGACCGCGCGAAGTGGAGGAACCCCAGGAGCGTCGCGAACTCGAAGTAGGTGAGCCGCTCCTCGGGGGCGCCGCGCTCGTGCCACGGGCAGGCGCGCCGGATCTCGACGATGGCGCCGTCGAGGGCGTCGTCGTCGATCTCCCGGCCGTCCACCAGGATCCGCTCGTTGAAGCGGACGAGGTGCGGCGAGACGTAGAGGCCGGTGCGGTGGCCCGCGGCGCGCAGGGCCGCGGCCGCCATCGCGCAGGTGGAGCCCTTCCCGTTGGTCCCGCCGACCTGGAGGATCGGGAAGGCGCGCTCGGGGTGGCCGAGCGCCTCCAGCGCGCGCTCGACGCGCTCCAGCCCGAACCGCATCCCGAGCGGTTCGAGCGTGGAGAGGTAGTCGCGGGTCACGCCGGGGGCTCAGCCCAGGAGGCCGAGGATCTGGGCCAGCTTCTCGCGCATCTCGAGCCGCGGGACGATCGCGTCGATCATGCCGTGCTCGAGGAGGAACTCGCTCCGCTGGAAGCCGGGCGGGAGCTTCTCGCGGATGGTCTGCTCGATGACGCGCGGCCCCGCGAAGCCGATGAGCGCCTTCGGCTCGGCGATGATCACGTCGCCCAGCCACGCGAAGCTGGCCGCGACGCCGCCGGTGGTCGGGTGGAGCATCACCGAGACGTAGGGCTTGCGGATGGCGCGGAAGCGGTTGAGCGCCGCCGAGGTCTTGGCCATCTGCATGAGGGAGAAGATCCCCTCCTGCATGCGGGCGCCGCCGGTGGAGCTGAAGACGATGCACGGCAGGCGGCGCTCGTACGCGCGATCGATCACGCGCGCCACCTTCTCGCCGACGACCGAGCCCATCGAGCCGCCCATGAACTCGAACGCGAAGCTGCCGATGGAGACCTGCTTGCCGGCGATCGCCCCGACGCCGGAGACGAAGGCGTCGCGCATCCCGGTCGCCTTGAACGTGCTCTTCAGCCGGTCGCGGTACTTCTTCGCGTCCACGAAGCCGAGCGGATCCTGGGGCGTCAGCTCGGTGTCGAGCTCCTGGAAGGTGCCCGGGTCGAGCAGCATCTCCAGGCGGCGCAGGACCGGCAGCGGCTCATGGTGTCCGCACTTGGGGCAGACGTTCCAGTTGGCCTCCCAGTCGGCCTTGTAGATGACCTCGCCGCACGAGTCGCACTTGTTCCAGATCCCCTCGCCCTTCTTGGCTTCGGGGGGCGGCGCGGCAGGCGTCTCCGCCTTCTTGGTCATCTTCTTCTGCTTCGAGTACCAGGCCATCGATTTCCCTTCTAGAAAACGAGCTCCTCGCCCCGCTCGAGGATCCGCACGTTGTCGAGCCGGAGCGACTTGAGCTCCCGGCGCAGCTCGGCCATGAACGCCGGCTTGAGGTGATACAGGAGAACTGGCTGCCCGTCCCGCTCGATCTTGGTGAGCTCCCTGGCGAGCGTGGACGGCGTGAAGTGGCCGGAGACGTCCGCCAGCGCCTGCAGCCGGTTCGGGAAGGAGAGCTCCACGAAGAGCGCCCGGAGCCTCCGCTCGGCGTTGACGCGCTTCCAGATCCGCTCGGTCGGGCCGGTGTCACCAGAGAAGGCCACCGACGCGCTCCCGTCCGAGAGGACGTAGCCGACCGACTCCACTGGGTGGCAGACCGGCACCGGCGTCGCGCGGTAGCGCCCGACCCTGAACGGCTTCGTCGGATCGAACGGGATGATCTCGATCGCCGGCCGCTTCGCGTCCGGGATCCGCGTGAAGTCGGGCCAGAGCTCGTCGTTGAAGACGTTCTCGCGCAGCGTCCGCGCGCACTCGCGCGACGCGTGGATCCGGAGCGGCCGGCGCCGGCGTCCCACGACGAGATCCGCGAGGAGCGGGACGTCCTTCACGTGATCGAAGTGGGAGTGGGTGAGGAGGATGTCGTCCACCGCGAGCAGCGCGTCGAGGGGGAGCGAGCCGGTGAGCGCCCCGGCGTCGACCGCCAGCTTGCCGTCCACCAGGAAGCAGGTGGTCCGGTGGCCCGGGAGCTCGCCTCCCGAGCAGCCCAGCACCCTGATCCTCACTCCGCGTCCCCGAACTGCGCCTTCATCTGGAGGAACTCGAGGAAGTGGCGGAGCTTCGCGACGTCGGGGACCAGGAAGCCGTCGGGCTGGACCGAGATGATCCGGGCCTTGAGGAGCTTCATCAGCGCCTCGTCCGCCGCCTCCGGCTTCACGCCGCAGCGCCCTGGCAGCTCCTTCGGCGACATCTCGATCCGGCTCCCGCCGTCCGTCTTCGTCCCCTTCTCCGCCGCGAGCGCGAGGAAGTGGACCACCCGCGCGGAGGCGTCGCTGAGCAGGAGGTTCTCGATCTGGTTGTTCGCCTCCTGGAGCCGCTCGGCGAGCTTCTTGATCATCCGCAGCGCGATCTCGCCGCTCGAGCGGACCATCGCCTCGAAGGTCTTGGCGTCCACCTGGAGCAGGCCGCAGTCCTCGGCGCACGTCGCCGTCGCGGACCTCGGCTTGTTGTTCAGGATCGCCATCTCGCCGAGGAACTCACCAGGGCCGAGCGAGGACAGGATCTTCTCCACGTCCCCCACCTGCTTCGAGATGGTCACGCGCCCGTGCTGGATCACGTACATCTCGCGCCCGGTCTCCCCGTCGCGGAAGAGGACCGTGCCCGCCTTGTACTCCTTGCCAAACCGCTGGAACAGCTGGTCGTCGGCCATTTGAGTGCGGGCCCCCGGCCCCGGATCCCTCGTCCCTTAGCCCGCCACGGGAAGGGCTGTCAACGAAGCCACTGGCGCGCAGGTGCGTCGCGCGCGACGCACCCGGGGCTCATCCGCGAGCAGCCTTGGGAGCGGCTCGGCCGCGCCCCCGAGCGCTCACCAGCGGGAATCTCCCCGGGTTGGCCATCCGCTCCAGGTCCAGATCGACGTCCAGCGCTGGCCAGCGCAGGTGGCGGCCATGGTGCACCTCGACCGCGTGGATCTGGGCGACCGTGGCGCTCCTGAACCAGGGGAACTGCTCGAAGTCGAGGAAGTACTCCTTCCCGCCAGCCAGAACCCAGATCCCGAACTGGCTGATGTGGCTCACCTCAGCCGAAGTGCTTCGCCCACGCGGCGACGATCTCATGGCGGCGCTCCTTGATCTCGCGTTCGATGTGCGCCAGCTGGCGCGGCTTCAGTCCATGGTGGTCGGCCAGGGCGACGGTCGGCTCCATCCAGAACTTCGCCTCACCATCGGAGCAGGTGACGTGAACGTGCATCCGCGCCTCTTCCCTCGAGAAGAAGAAGTATCGGAAACGACCGCTGGTGAAGACCGTCGGGCTCACGGGTGAAGCCTATCACCGCCAGCAGGTGCGCCGAAGCCGCACCCGGGCGACGTCACTTCGTCTTCATCTCGAAGACGCCGTCCCACTCGGGCCCCGGCGGCTCGCGGCGCATCGCCTCGCAGCGCCCGAGGTACATGCGCGAGCACGGGTCGCCCCCACGCAGGCGGTCCGCCTCGCGGAAGTGCGCCGCGGCCTCTTCCCACCGCTGGGCCTTGTAGGCCCCGATCCCCCACGTGAACTGCTCGACGAAGGCGGTCGCCTCCGGCGGCGCGGGGGCGAGCGAGATCAGCTCGTGGATCTTAACCGGCTCCCGCTTCCCCTTCACCCGCACCTGATCGAGCTCTCGCGTCAGCACCCTCCCCTGCACCCGCTCGAAGGTCGCCGGCCCGATGATGACGTGCGTGCCGTACTCCTTGTTGGCCCCCTCCAGCCGCGAGGCGAGGTTCACGGCGTCGCCGAGCACCGTGTAGTTGTAGAAGCGATCCTGGCTCCCGACGAAGCCGACCGACATCTGCCCCGTGTTGATGCCGACGCCGATGTCGATCTCGGGGAGCCCCCGCTCGCGCCAGCGCGCCTTCAGCCCCTGCAGCCGGTCCATCATCTGGAGCGCGGCGCGGCAGGCGAGCAGCGCGTGATCCGGCTGCTCCTGCGGCGCGCCCCAGAAGGCCATGATCGCGTCGCCGATGTACTTGTCGAGCGTCCCGCGCTGGTCCGACACGATGATGTCGGTCATCGGCGTCAGGTACTCGTTCAGGAACTCCAGGAGGACGTGCGGGTCGAGCTTCTCGGAGAGCGTCGTGAAGCCGCGGATGTCCGAGAAGAGGACCGTCAGCTCGCGCTTGTCGCCGCCGAGCCGCAGCGCCCCCTCCTTCGCCAGCACCTGCTCCACCATGGCCGGCGAGAGGAACCGGCCGAAGGTCTCGCGGGCCCGGCGCTTCTCCCGCTCCTCCGAGAAGTACCGGTAGGTGGTGCCGGCCAGGAACATCGCCATCATCTGGACGAGCGGCATCCCGATGGCGACGACGAGGTCGAAGCGGCGGAGCCCCAGGACGGCTGCGCCCGTCCAGCCCGCCATGGCGGCGAGGAGCACCGGGGCCGCGGCGAGGCTCCGGACCCGCGCGAAGAGCCAGGCGAGCAGGACCGTGAGGAGGAGCATGGCCGCGAGCTCGCCTACGACCACCGCCTGCGAGCGCTCCAGCAGCTCGCCGCGGAGCACGTTCTCCATGAACGTGGCGTGGGTGATCACGCCGGGGGCGATGTCGTCGAACGGCGTGACCCGCTGATCCCAGGTGCCCGGGGCGGTGGTGCCGACGACGGCGATCCTCCCCACCATCTGCTCGCGCGGGATCCGGCCGTGGAGGACGTCGGTCGCTGACCAGCTGGGGAAGTCCCGGTAGGGACCGTAGTAGTTGATGGGGACGCGACCGGAGTCGTCGGTGTCGACGACGGCGTCCCCGACGCGGACCTGGAGGACGGCCTCGCCGCCGCCGTCGGCGGTCACGGGCACGACAGGCGCGGGGACACCTTCGCGCCCGAAGGCGCTCGCGAGCGTGGCGATCCCGAGCGAGGGGAAGGTGGCCTGGCCCACGCGCCCGACCACGGGGTAGCGCCGGATGGTGCCGTCTGGGTCCGGGCGGACCGTGAAGAAGCCGCCGCTGTCGGCCACCGCGAGGATCTCCTCGAGCGGCGGGATCACCCCCTTGTAGCCGCGCCCCACGCCGCGCTGCTGCGCCTCAGGGAGCGGCACCAGCCTCCCGTCGCGGACGACGTGGACCGCGTCGGTGCGGAGGAACTGGAGCGCCGCGAGCCGCGCAGGGTCGGCCGCGGCCCCCATGTCCTTCTCCGAGAGGAGCATGAAGCCGACGGTCACGTTCCGCGCCCGCTCGATCGCGTCGGCGAGCTGCTCGGTGGGGTCCACGTCGGCCCTCGGATCCCCCGCGGCCCCCTGCGCCGCGGCCCAGATCGTCGCCAGCGCCGCGTCCGCCTCCGGATC
>JBAVTL010000405.1:0-3187 GCA_049696175.1 Anaeromyxobacteraceae bacterium | reverse complement strand
CGCCTCGGCCGGCCGGTAGACCTCTCCGGCTCGGTCCGGCTGGGCTTCGGCGGGGTCGCCAAGGCGCCCGGCAACGTGGACGCGGCGCGGCTCGGGCTCTCCGCGCGCCCGGGTGACCACCTGAGGGTCGCGGGCTGGTGGGCCTACGATGGGCTGGAGGTGCCCGCCGACGCCGAGCCGGCGATCCATGCCGGCCACGCGCAGCGGGTGGAGGGAACCGTCGCCTGGGAGGAGCCGGGTCTCAGGGTCTCAGCGCTGGGCGGCACCTCGCGGGACCTGGGGACAGGGCTCGACCGGACGTGGGTCGGGCCGATCGTGGACCTGCCGCGGCTCCTCCTCGGCCGCGGCGGCCTCTCGCTCGGCTACCTGGAGGAGCTGGGCTGGTCGGACGGACGAAGCGCGTGGCTCCAGGCGATCTACCGTCCGCTGGACCGGCTCCGCGTCGTGGGTCGCGTCTCCTGGGCGCACGCGTCGGCCCTGGCCGTGATGCAGGACGAGCTGGGCGCGGCGGTCTCGGTGGCGGGCGACCTGACGCGGGCGATCACCGCGCGGCTGTCCGTCACCGCCCGGGGGCCCATCCCCGGGCTCGGCGCTGGCGAGTTCACGGGAGGCGCGACCGCCTTCGCGACGGTCGCGGCGAGGTACTGACGGCGCCGCGCGTCGCGTGAACGAGCTACGCCCTCGGCGCGGGATCCTCGGGCGCCTCCGGCGGCAAGTTGAAGGTGAGCGTCTGGTAGGCCCAGAAGATCTCGCGCAGGAAGCACGCGAGGGCGCCGACGTAGGCCGCGACCGCGAGCAGGAAGAGGACGGCCATCGCCCCGCCGAGCCGCGCGTCGAGCATGTAGCCGACGAAGGCCGTGGCGATCGTGAGGCAGACCAGGAGCGCGCTCCCGACGCCGAAGGTGATGGCGATCTGGATCAGCCGCGCGCGCCGCGCCAGCCGCGTTAGCTCGCGGGCCGTGACCGGCACCTCCTCCTCGGTGGCCGCCGCGTGGAGCCGCCCCTCGACCCTCCGCGCCCGATCCACGATGCGCCCGAGCCGCGTCGTGAGGACGTTGAGCGTCGTGGCGATGGCGGTGAGGAGGAAGACCGGCGCGACCGCCAGCTGGATCGTGTGGGAGATGTCCTGGAGCTGGGACTCGACGGCCATGCGAAAGAGCCTACTACGGTGTCCGCCCAGGCCGCTCGACCCGCTCGGCAACGCTCACCGCGCGAAGAGCCGCGCCGCCGCGTAGAGCCCCACGCCGATCGCCGTCGCCCGCATCCCGGCCGGCGGGAGCCGCTGGGCGAGCCGGGCGCCGATCCAGCCGCCTATCAGCGCGAAGAGCCCCATCAGCGCCGCCTCGTGGAGCCGCGCTGCGCCGGCGCCCAGGAAGACGAGGGCGGCCACCGCGTTGGCGAGGAAGGAGAAGAGGACCTTGAGGGCGTTGGCGTGCTGCTGGCTCGTGGGGAGCAGGATCCCCATCGCCGCCAGCATGATGATCCCGATGCCCGCGCCGAAGTAGCCGCCGTAGATCGAGACGAGGAGCTGGACGAGCCAGAGCGCCGCCGGGTGATCGTGGCCGCGCACCTTCTTGATCAGCGCCTTCACCTGGCCCTGGAGCGCGAGCAGGGCGCACGCGAAGACGATCAGCCACGGGACGATCACCTCGAAGGCGCGCTCAGGCAACGCGAGGAGGAGGATCGAGCCCGCGAGCCCTCCGAGGACCGAAGGCACCGCGAGGAGCACTGCCGTCCGCCGCACCTCCCCGAGGTGCTTGCGGTAGGCGAGTGAGCCCGAGAGCTGGCCCGCGAAGACGGCGAGCGTGTTGGTCGCGTTCGCGGCCACCGGGCTCATGCCGGTCGCGAGGAGCGCAGGGAAGGTGACGAGCGTGCCTCCGCCGGCGATCGAGTTGATCACTCCGGCCGCGGTCGCGGCGCCAGCGAGGAGAGCGGCCTGGCCGAGGGTCATCCGTACTGTCTAGCGGAGATCCGGCGGAAGCGCATGGACGGCGCCCGCGAGCTCCGCATCCGAGAGCTTCTCCATTCGCAGGAGAGGTTCGCACGAGGCTCCGCGCCGCCGCAACGCGGCTACCGCAGCTCCACCTCGAACCCGAGCCGCCGCGCCTGCTCGATCAGGTCGTCGGAGGGCTGGACCTTCACAGGGATGGTGAGGGTCGTCTCGCTCTCCTGCGGGATGACCGCGCGGACCGTCGCCGTGCAGCCGCCGGGGTGTCGGGCGAGGAGCGCCTTGAGCGCCGTGGCCCGCTCGGCGGTGAGGGCGTCGGCGTCGATCCGGAAGAGGATCTCCGAGGTCTTCTGGGCGCGGACGCTGGAGAGCGGCTCGATGTCGATCGCGGTGAGCCCGGCCTTCGGGTTCTCCTCGTCGCGCGTGTCGAACCGGACCTCGGCGTGGAGGAGGACCGGCTCGTCGGAGGTGCAGGTCGCCTCCCAGTCGGCCCAGCCCTTCTGCGCGGGGCGGCCGCTCTGCGCGCCGCGGCTCGCCCAGCAGGCGACCTCGACGGTGCCGGTGAGATCCTCGAGGACGAGGAACGCGAAGCGGGTCCCCTTCTCCTTGTTCATCCGCTCGCGTGACGACGCGACGACGCCGACGACGGTGACCTTGTCGCCGTTCCGCTTCGAGGAGATCGACGCGCACGAGGACGAGGCGTAGCGCTTCGCCTCCTTCTCGTAGCCCTTGAGCGGGTGGCCCGTGATGTAGAAGCCGAGGGTCTCCTTCTCGAGCGAGAGCCGGACCCGCTCCGGCCACTCCTCCACCGTCGTCTCGTTCACGACCTCGCCTGCCCTCGGGTACCGGGGCTTCGCCTCTACGGCGGGGAGGGCGCCGAAAAGGCTCGCCTGGCCGCTCGCCCGATCGGCCTGCGCGCTCGCGCCGGCGGCGAACGCCGCGTCGATGCCGAAGAAGAGCTGCCAGCGCGGGGTCCCCTCGAAGTCGAAGGCGCCGCTCTTCACGAGGGCCTCGCAGACCTTCTTGTTGATCCGGCGCGAGTCGACGCGCGACGCGAAGTCGAAGAGGCTCTTGAACGCGCCGCCGTCCGCCCGCGCCTGGAGGATCGCCTCGACGGCGGACGTCCCGACGCCCTTCACGGCGCCGAGGCCGAAGCGGATCTTGCCCTTCATCGCCGAAGGCGATCCCCCCTCTCCCTCATTGAGGGAGAGGGCTGGGGTGAGGGAGACTCCGCGGGGG
>JBAVTL010000404.1:0-3091 GCA_049696175.1 Anaeromyxobacteraceae bacterium | reverse complement strand
CCTGCGCTGACGCGGGGCCGGGCGCGAGCGTGAGCGCGGCGAGGACGACCCACCGAAGGGAGGCGGCGCGCGCCATCAGTCGGTCCACTCCCATCGGAGCTTGAGATCGACGCCGTGGTCGCCGGCGGGGGCGTCCGGGTTGTCGTTGTCCCACTGGTACTGGACGGCGGTGTGGCGCCCCAGCCTGAACTCCGCCTGCGCCCGCTGTCCGCGCGCGCCGGAGAGCGGCGCCTGGTACCGGAGGCGCAGCCGATCGCGCCAGAGCCACGACTCGAACTCCGCCCGGGGCTCCACCTGGCCCGAGCCCTCCGAGTAGGCGCTGGTGATCCTGACCGACGCATCCCGGATCGCCCCGCCGCGGGGGAGGAAGCGCTTCACCTGTTCGTCCAGCCCGGAGGCGCTCATGAGCGCCTGCGCCGCGGCGGCGGTCGCCGCCCCCTGAACCCCGGTCCCGGCGGCGGCGTCCCGCGTCGTGAAGCCCAGCGACAGGAGCGTGACGATGTCCGGCTGCGACAGGGCCGGGGTGCTGGTGAGCGTGAGCTGCGGATCGGCGAGTGGGCCGAAGAGGTGCATGAAGACCTCGTAGTCCCGGACCTGCGCCTCGCCGTGCACGTCGAGCGCCATCGCCAGCCTGTCCCGCTCGGTGAAGTCGACCACGGCGTGCGTCAGGTCGAACTCGTTTCCCCGGAAGAAGGCCCGGCTCCCCTCGGTCATCGTGACGGAGCCCAGGATGCCGTAGGCCGCGGCGGTGCCGATCACGGTGACCTCGCCACGCACGGTGCCGCGGACCAGGTCGTTCTCGATCCGTGCGTCCCCGTCGACGACGAGCTGCACGTCCATCCGCAGCCGCTCCCCCTCCTTGTCGTACGCCCTGGGCGCCGCCGCGCGGCGGCGGAGCTCCACGAGGCTCCGCTCCATGTCCACGTTCTCGGTGTAGCGCGCCCTGAGCACGTGGAGGCGCCCCGTGAGCGTCATCGCCTCGGTCTTGCCGGCCAGCTCGAGCCGCCCGCTCAGCGTCGCCGGGAGCCAGGCCGGCATGGCCACCGGCACCTGGTCCGCCTCGGCCTCGATCCGGAATGCGGACGGCAGCAGCCGCTGGAGCTCGACCTCGCCCCGGAGCCTCGTGCGGCCGCCGTTCGCGGCGCCGTCGATCCGGTCGAAGATGACCCGGTTCTGCGAGAAGGCGAGGTCGCCGGTGAGCCCGGTGAAGGTCATGGGGACGGACCGCATGGCGAAGCCGGCCGCCGCGACCCGGCCGGTCCCGATGAGGACCGGCGCGCCGAGCGGCCCCGCGACGTGGGCGAGGAAGTCGAGCCGCCCGCTCGGCGACCGCGCCTGCGCGAAGATCCCTCCGGTGAGCCGGAGATCGAGGTGGCCCTCCGCGTCGAAGTCGAGCTGTCCGTCGGCGCCGACGCCGCCCGAGACGTCGATCTCGGTCTCGAGCCCCCGGAGCTTCAGCGGGCTGAGGGTGACGGCGCGCCGGTCGTACTCGGCCACGAGCGGACCGTCTGTCTCGACGCGGAAGTCGGCGTACCCGAGCGAGGCGGTCGCGAGCGCCACCGAGACCCGCGACCCCGGCAGGTCGGCCAGCTCTCCTCGCGCGTGGAGCGCCCCCGTCATGCGCAGCCGCAGCGGCGCGGCCGCGCCGGGGATGAGCCGCTCGGCGTCCTGGAGGGCCACGTCGACCCGCGCCTCGTAGGGCTGGCGTCCGTCGAGCCGCGTCTCCCCCGAGAAGCGCAGCCCGTCGGCGGTGCCGGTGACGGTCACCCTGGCGCCGTCCACGGTCCCGCCCACCTGGACCGCGCCGATCCGCGCGCCGTCGAGCCCCACCTCGTCCCCGCTCCCGGAGAAGCGGATCCGCGGCTCGTTGACGCTGCCGTCCAGCCGCGCGGAGCCGCTCGACGAGCCAGACCAGGTTCCGCCCGGGAGCGCGAGCGCCTCCATCGGGAGCCCGGCCCACGAGACGTCGAGCCCCCACGGGAACGGCACGACGAAGCCCCAGGTCCCGCGGGCGCGCACCCAGCCCCCGTCGCGCTTCAACTCGGCGCGCTCGAAGAAGGCCTCCGCGCCGGCGCGCATGCGCCCCTCGAGCCTGCCCGACTCGAACCGCCTTCCGTAGAAGGTCCCGGCCCCGAGCCTCGCGTCGAAGGTTCCGTCGGGCGCCCCCGCGCGCCCCGCCGCGGTCGCGGTCAGCTCGACGTCCCCGTCGATCGCGTCGCGCGCGTAGCGCACCTTGGGGATCCAGTCCAGCACCGCGTCGAAGAGGTCGCGGAGCCGTCCCTTCGCCTCCCAGCGTGAGGAGAGGATCTGGACGGGGGCGCGCTGCAGGTCGATCGCCGCCTCGCCGCTGTACCTCGTCTGGTTGCGCGCCCCGGCGATGCCGCCGAGCCGCATGACGAACTCGGAGAAGGTGACGTCGGCGGAGGCGCTGCCCAGATCGACGTCCAGGAAGCGGAACCCCTCCGCGCGGACCCGCGCCGCGGCGCGGAGGTGACCGGGCGGCGCCAGGCCGATCGTCCCCTCGGCCTGGAGCATCCCGCCCCACGGGATCTGCGCGACGTGGCCGAGCACGTCGAGGTCGGCGGCGCCGGAGTATCGGACCGTGAACCCAGCGTGCGGCGTGAGCCCGACCTCGGCCTCCACCCCGACGCTCCCCCGGCCAGCGTCGATCCGCGCCTCCTCGAAGCGGAGCCGGATGGGCGTGAGGTGGACTCGTCCCTCGACCTTGGCGCGCGGCACGTCGAGATAGGCCGGCTCACCGGGCTCGATCAGCTCCCAGGAGCGGTGCAGCGCGCGGAAGTCCGCCACGGCGGTGGAGGCGGTCCCGGCGAGGTCGATCGGAGACAGCGTCCCCGAGACGCTCACCGTGCCGTCGAGCCGGCCCGTGACCCACGCCCCCTTCACGCCGACGCGGGAGAGGATCTCCGCGAGATCCAGCCCGCCGACCTCCAGATCGATCTGGGCCGGGAGCCCGCGCTCCGCGGCCACGACCGCGCTCCCCGTCACGCGCCCGGTGGCCCCGTCCACCTCCAGCGAGTCCACGTGCACCTTGCCGGCGTCGTAGTGGAAGCGCGCGCGCCCATCCCCCAGC
>JBAVTL010000403.1:0-4461 GCA_049696175.1 Anaeromyxobacteraceae bacterium | reverse complement strand
ATGGATCGCCGCGGCACGGTTGCGCGACGGGCGCCGGATCCGTACGCGTCGGATCGATGTGGATGAAGGTAACCGCGAAGCCCGCGTGCCCTCAGCCGAATCTGCACGAAGTGATGAATGGTCAGCGAACCCTCGGGGGAGAGGCTGGGTGAGGGGGTGGTCACCGTGGGTGACAGCAGCTGGATCTCGTCCCAGATGGCTTCGGCGACGCCCTCCGTCTCCTTCAGCACCTCGAGATTCGAAAAGCGGAGCGTTCGGACACCGTTGTCCTGGAGGAAGAGGTCGCGCGCACCGTCGTGGCGCAGACCGGCGTCCTCGTAGTGCTGGCCGCCGTCGATCTCGATCGCGAGCCTGAGCTCGACGCAGAAGAAGTCGAGAATGAAGGGGCCCAGCGTGTGCTGGCGCCGGAACTTCACGCCTAGGTGCCGGTCTCGCAGGATCCACCAGACCGCGCGCTCCGCGTCCGTGGCCTCCCTGCGCAGGTCACGGCGAAAGGCCCGGTCGCTTGGCGATCCACGGCTCACGCTGAGTCACTGTAAGAGCCTGCTCCGACATTCGGCCACCCCCTCACCCAGCCTCTCCCCCAACGGATTGGGGGAGAGGGGCGATCTTCATGGGTTGGGCCTCGCAGCCTCTCCAACCCCACGACCTTCCCACGAGACGATGTGATGAATCGTGAGAGCCGGCCCCTACTCCAGGGTGACGATCCGGAACTCGGTCCGCCGGTTCTGGCTGCGCCCCATGACCGTCTTGTTGGAGGCGATCGGGCGGGTGGGGCCGAAGCCGACCGACTCGAGCCGATCGGCGGCGATCCCCTTCTGGATGAGGTAGGCCCCGACCGCCTCGGCGCGCCGCTGCGAGAGCCTCATGTTGGAGGCCTCGGTGCCGACGTTGTCGGTGTGCCCCTCGATGGAGATCCGCATCTTCGGGAAGTCGTTCAGGACCGCCACGACCTGGTTCAGCAGGTTCTGGCTGTCGGGGAGGACGAGCCACTTGCCGGAGGCGAAGTGGACCTGCTGCTTGATCTCGATCCGGTCCTTCTTCACCTCGACGAGCGAGTACTTCTTCGGGCACCCGTCGGGCGGCATGCCGAAGTTGTCCGCGCACTTGTCGAGCCGATCGGGGATGCCGTCGCCGTCGCGATCCGTGTCAGGACAGCCCTGGTTCTCCTTCGGGCCCGCGTTGAGGGGGCACTTGTCCTCGGCGTCGGGGATCCCGTCGCCGTCCTGGTCCGGGCAGCCCTTGAACTCGGCCTTCCCCGGGATGTCCGGGCAGCGGTCCTCGTCGTCGGGCACGCCGTCGCCGTCCCGGTCGACGACCGGGCAGCCGTGGTTCTCGATCGGCCCCGGGTTGTTCGGGCAGGAGTCCATCCGGTCGACGATGCCGTCGTTGTCGTTGTCGGAGTCGGGGCAGCCGTCCTCGTCCTGGAAGCCGTCCTTGTCCTCCGGGTTGTCCGGGCAGCGATCGATGTCGTCCGGGGTCCCGTCGCCGTCGGTGTCCCTGGAGACCGGGCAGCCCTGCGTCTCCTTGGGCCCGGGCTGCAGCGGGCAGGCGTCGTCCGCGTCGGGGATCCCGTCGCCGTCCCGGTCCGGGCAGCCCTGGAACTCCGGCTTGCCGGGTAGATCGGGGCACTTGTCGTCGACGTCGGGCACGCCGTCGTGATCGCGATCCGTCTTCTCGATCACCACCACCTTCTTCCGCTCGAGAGGAGGAGGAGGAGGAGGGGGGGGCTGCTTGCGGTCGCGGATCGTGACCTGGGTGGGGCCGCAGGTCTTGGAGAGATCGAGCGCCTTCTTGACGTTGGCCTGCGCGAGGTCGAGGTGCTCGCGGGCGCGGGTGGCGTTTCCCTGGGAGATCTCGAGCAGCGCGAAGTCGATGTTGCTCTCGGCCAGCGCGGTCTCCCTGGGGGCGCACTTCACGGCGCCGGACCGCCGGGCCTTCTCGATGTCGGCCTTGGCTACGTCAGCGTCGGCGAGGAGCTTCCCGCCCGTCGCGCAGCCGGCGACGATCAGGAACGGGATGAGCGTGGGGAGCGCACGCGATCGCATCACGGGGCCTCCGTAGGCCGGTTGCTCGCGTTGAGCGCCTTCTCGCGTGCCTCCTTGGCGAGGTCGCGGGACTTCAGGGCGAAGTCGGTCGCGGCCTGGTACTGGGCGTACCCGACCTCCTCCCGCGCCTTGCGCAGGTAGGCCTCGGCGGAGGTGAACTCATACGGGGCGGCGGCGACCGCGCCGGCGGAGCGTGCGGCCTCGACCTCGATGTCCGCGTCGATCAGCGCGGGGGTCGACTGTATGGGGCCGCAACCCGCGGCCGCCGCGAGCGCTAAGAGGGCGAGGACGAGCCGCACGGACGAACTCCTTCTGCTGCAGTCGTGGCCGACGCTACCCGGGACCCCCCGGGCAGTCAAGGAACCCGGAGCCGTCGAGGCGCCCGGGCGCGAGAGGGTGTCACTTCCCGAAAACGCCGAGCCAGAGGGTCTTCCCGTGCTTCACCGGCACCTCCTTCTCGCGCCGCTTCGCGAGCCCGTGCGCCTCGAACAGCTTCGTCAGCTCGGCCGGATCGACGAGGTGCATCGCCTTCGCGATGATCTGCATGGCGCGGTTGACCGGCGCCGGGGCGTCGCCACCGGGGAGCTGGAGCACCACGGAGCAGGTGCCGCCCGGCGCGAGCCAGTCGGCGAAGCGCCGCACCGCCACCTCGGTCTGGACGTACTCGAGGACCAGCGCCGCGTGGACGAGGTCGAAGCTGCCGGGCGGCTGGCGGAACTTCTCGAAGTCGGAGCAGTAGAGCTCCAGCGCCGGCCCCAGGTGGAAGAAGCGCTGCCGCGCGATCCCGAGGTACTGGAGGTTCACGTCCACGCCGACCGCGCGCTTGGTGATCGACGGGTCGACGTGCTCGAGCCCATTCCCCGTGGAGCACCCGACCACGAGGAGCCGGTCCGGCTGCGCCGACAGGTAGACCTCCTGGAAGAGCTGCGCGAGCGGCCCGAGCTGATCGGCGCCGGCCGGCCCCATGTGCGCCTCGTAGTCGATGGCGGGGACGACGGTCCAGGGGTTTGGTGTGGTCATTTCAGGTGGTGCTCCTCAGGCGTGCGCCTGGACGAGGACGCAGGTGATGTTGTCCACGCCGCCGGCCTCGTTCGCCGCGGCGACGATGGCGTCGCAGGCGCCCTGGAGGTCGCCCGGGTGGGCGCGGATCAGCTCCGCGAGGCCGGCGTCCGGGACCATGTTGGTGACGCCGTCGCAGCAGAGGAGCATGACGTCCTCCCCTTCCAGTTGCTCCCTGAGCACGTCCACCTCGACGTGCGGCCGCATCCCGAGCGCGCGGACGATCACGTTCTTGTGCGGGAA
Source organism: Anaeromyxobacteraceae bacterium (assembly GCA_049696175.1). Taxonomy (GTDB): domain Bacteria; phylum Myxococcota; class Myxococcia; order Myxococcales; family Anaeromyxobacteraceae; genus DATIVK01. Next base: position 1,111 of record JBAVTL010000403.1, on the reverse strand, counting down.
GGCCTGGATCTCCTCGGGCGTCGGCTGCTTCGACTTGATGTAGTCGTTCAGGAGGGAGTGATCCTCGGTGACCTGCCGGATGACGCCCCTGCGCCAGTGGTAGACGCGGCTGTCGCCCACGTGGCCGACGAGCACCTCGGGGCCGCCCCTGGGGAAGAAGGCCGAGACCAGCGTCGTCCCCATGTTCCGGAGCCGGGCGTCGGACTGGCCGCGCTCGTGGATGCGGAGGTTCGCCAGCTTGATGCCGGTGACCAGCCGGTTCTCGTCGTAGCCGCGCGCAGGATCCTCGCGAAAGGGCCATGTGGCCTCCTCGTCGCGCCCCGTCACGCGGAAGAACTCGGCCATCTCCTCCACGGCGATGCGGGACGCGACCTCGCCAGACGCGTGGCCGCCCATCCCGTCGGCGACGCAGAAGAGGCTCTCCTCGGGGAGCATGAGGAACGCGTCCTCGTTGAGCGTCCGCTTCAATCCGACGTTGGTCGCGCCGGCCCAGGTCACCCGCATCGAGGATCCTCTCGCTTCGAGCCGCCGAGGTTAGCCTCGCGAGGGGGGCACCGTCCACACCAAGCGGAGGTGTTCGCGCCGGCTCCGCCGAGGCGGCCGGGGTAGGATGCCCGCCGTGAGCCTGCTCCAAGTCCCCGGCGACCTCTCCAAGACCCCGCTGGCGGCCATCCTCCGCGAGGCGCTCGACACGCGCGCCACCGGCATCCTCTCCGTCGAGCACGGCGACGGCACCTCGCGCGTCTTCGTCCGCGACGGCCTACCCGTCGGGGCGCAGGTGGCGGTCGGCTTCCGTCCGCTCGGCCACCTCCTGCTGGAGGCAGGGATCATCGACATCGACGTCCTGTCCAGCAGCCTCGCCGCGATGACGGCGACGCGGCGGCCGCAGGGGGAGATCCTCGTCGAGATGGGAGCCGTGACGGCCGACGTGGTGGAGCGCTACCTGGCGGAGCAGCAGACCCGCTACGTGACGCTCATCGCCTCGCTGGAGCGCGGCGGCTTCCGCTTCGAATCGGCGCCCGTCCCCGAGTGGACGCGGTCGAGCCAGCTCCAGCCCCGCGCGCTCCTGCTGCTGGGGCTCGCGGGCCCGGCGGGCGAGCAGCAGGACGCC
>JBAVTL010000402.1:0-1817 GCA_049696175.1 Anaeromyxobacteraceae bacterium | reverse complement strand
AACCTCGGCTGGCGGAACGTCTCCATCGGCGGGCTGCTCTCCGGTGCGCTCGGCCAGGCCGTCCGCGTCGCGAACGACCTCTCGGCGGCCGCGGCGGGCGAGCACGCGTGGGGCGCGGCGAGGGGGGCGAGCGACGCGCTGGTGGTCTTCGTGGGCTCCGGCGTGGGCGCGGGGCTCATCCTCGGTGGGCGGCTGCACGAGGGCGCCTACGGCGTGGCGGGTGAGCTGGGGCACGTGAAGGTCCGCCCGCCGCGGCCGGGGCAGCAGGAGCGGCGCTGCGGCTGCGGCGAGTGGGGCTGCCTGGAGGCGTACGCCGGCGGCGTCAACGTCGCGGCGCGAGTGCGCGAGGACGTGAACGCCGGGATCGCGGATCGCGTCAGGGCCATCGCCGGCACCGACGCCAACGTCTCCGCTTCGGCGGTCGAGGCGGCCTACGCCGAGGGCGACCTCTACGCGCGCGAGCTGTGGGGTGAGCTTGGGGAGCTGCTCGGCCGCGCGATCGCCAACGCGACGACGCTGCTCAACCCCGCCCGCGTCGTCCTGGGCGGAGGGGTGCTCCGCGGCTGCCCGAACCTCGCCCGGATCGTCCGGGCGCAGGTGATGGAGAAGACCGCCAGCGCGGCGCGCGCCGGCGTCGAGGTCGTCCCGGCGGAGCTGGGCGACGACGCGGGGCTCCTGGGCGCGGCACTGCTTCCCGCTGAAGTATCCCCTCTCCCTCACTGAGGGAGAGGGTCAGGGTGAGGGAGAGCATGGCCTCATCGTCTCCAATCCAGGCAGGGGGGAGGGGACGGCCCGCGCTGGCCTTGCCGATGCATGTGGAGGCCGGTATGAACATGGATATGAACCGCGACCGCCGTCTCCGGACTCGCCGCGTCACCGCCAACCTGCCGGTGGAGCTGCTCGATGCGGCCTGCCAGGTGACCGGCGAGGGGATCACCGAGACGCTCGTCCGTGGGCTGGCGATGGTCCGCAGGACGGCCGCCGCGGCCAGGGCACGGTCGCTTCGCGGCAAGCTCAAGCTGGACGTGGACGTCGAGGGCTCACGTGAGCGCTCTCGTCATTGACACCTCCGCGTGGATATCGTTCTTCGCCGGGCCCTGCCGCTCTGTGGCGCAGGGCTCGATCACTGGATCGCCGTGGGGCGGCTTCGAGCTGACCTGCGCGGGAAGGGGCTCTCGGTCTCCACGCCTGACGCACACGTCGCGCGGTGCGCGCTCGACCTCGGGGCGGAGTTGCTGACCGAGGATCGGGTCTTCGGCCTGATGGCGCGCCACGCGCCGCTCAAGCTGCTGTGAGCGGCGTGCGACCGCTCACGGCGCCTCGAACCTCACCGTGAAGCGCAGCCACGTCGCGACCGGCTCGCTCCCGCGCCGCGCCGGCTCGAACCTGAAGTAGCGCTTCGCGATCCGGACGGCGGCCTCGGCGAACCCGTGGCCGGGATCCTCGGCGACGGTCGCCTCGGCGACCTTCCCCGTCGCGTCGACGAGCAGCCGGAGCACGACGGTCGCCTCGAGCCCCTGGGCCAGGGCGTCGGGTGGGTACTCTCCCCGCGGGATCTCGGTGGAGACCGGCCGCGGCAGGACGGTCACCTGCGTCGGCGGGACGTACCTCTCGGCGGCGTAGGGCTTGACCTCCTCCGGCCTCGGCGCCGTCTTCGGGAGCTCACCGTAGAGGGTGTTCCCGACCGGCGCGGCGAAGCCGCCAGACGCCGTGGTGGAGGACATCGAGATCCCCACCTTCACCGGCGCCCTGGCGACCGGAGGGGCGCCCGGTGGCGGCGGCTCGTTGGGCGGCGGCGGCGGCGCCGTCGCGGAGGG
>JBAVTL010000401.1:0-5613 GCA_049696175.1 Anaeromyxobacteraceae bacterium | reverse complement strand
GTGTCGCGCAGCGGCTCGGCGGCAGGATCGACACCCACGTCACCCAGCTCGCGAGCGAGGGGGGCGTCGCCATCTCGCGCTGGTACTACAAGCAGCGGATCGAGGCGACGCAGCGGCGGAGGGAGCGCCCGTGGGTGCTCCTCGTCGATCCGGGCGCCTACCCGGCCGCGCCGTCCGCGGGCGGCTCCGCGCCGATCGAGAAGGTCGAGGTCGCCGCCCCCGCGTCGCGCACCACGGTGACCGGCGTGAAGTCGCCGACCTCGGGCGAGCAGACCATCAAGCCCGAGGCGAAGCTCCTCTTCGTCGCCGGCGCGGGCTGGACCAAGAAGCAGGCCGACGGGAAGCCCAACCCCGAGAAGGCGGAGCAGCTCATCCTCGGCTTCATCCGCGGCTCTGGCGCGTCGCTCGGCTCCTCCAAGTCGCTCGTAGACCAGGCGGGCGAGGGGCAGAAGGTCTTCGAGTTCATGACCCACCTGAACCAGGTGGGCCAGACCGGCGCCACGCCGCGTCACCCGAAGGGGCTCAGCACGTGCTGTCATGGCGAGGAGCCGCACGTCGTCGGCTGGCGCTTCATCCGCGAGCGTCGCGCCGTCAACCTCGACCCCAACTGCGGCTGGGCGCGCGGCAAGGCCGACGTCCTCTACGTCGCCGACGCGTTCGCGGTGATGGAGAAGGTGAACGCGCTGCTCGGCGCGAAGTAGGCGCCGGCGGTTCCCTTCGCGCTCGGAAACTTCCCCTCTCCCCCACCGGGGGAGAGGGTCAGGGTGAGGGGGCGCCAGGGCGATGCGGTCCAATGGACGAGCTTCGGGGAGATCGGAAATGACGGGTCCGCTCGACCAGCGCATCGATGTCCTTGAACGCAGCGTGCGCCGGTGGCGCCTGATGTCGGTCGCGGGGGTGGGGCTCGCCATCGCGGCCATCGCCGCCGCCGCCAACACGTACCGCGTCCGTGACGCGGTTCGCGCACGGGCCTTCCTGCTGGTGGACGCGGCGGGCGAGGTAACGGCGAAGCTCGTCACTCGACCGGGCGCGGGGCCCGTCTTGTTCCTGACGAACCCGGAGATCGGCGCCGACGTGATGGTCGGATCCTTCGGACCGGACGCAGGGATCGCCATCTCGGGACGCGACGGCGCCGTTGCGTCACTCGCAGTCGGCAAGCTCGGAGGGCCCGCCCTCAGCCTCTCCGAGAAGGACCTCAAGGTCCTCGTGGGGACCGGAGACGGCCGATCGCCGGTCACCTGGCTCCGGGACTCGAACGGCTCGCTCGTTGCGACTCCGTCGCGCCTCTTCTTCCAGGATGGCGAGGGCCGTACGACGCGCGAGGTCGAGTTGGGCGACGATGCCGCGCGCTCACCCGTGATCACTGGACGGACGCGTACGAAGTGATGAATGGTCAGCGAGCCCTCGGGGGAGAGGCTGGCTGAGGGGTAGGTCACCGTGGGTGACCACCATGTCGGTCGCGAAGTTCCTCGCCCGGTCAGCGCGTCGAGGCAGTTGCGCACCGCCATTACTGCGCGTGTACCTTGAAGATTCATAGTATGACTATGATTCTTCAATGTGTAGTCGGCCGACAGCACCACCTTCCCCCACGGGCGCCCTTGGGCGGCCCGTCCTGCTGAGGGGCCTCCGCCTCCTGTAGGATCCCGCGTCCATCATGTCGACGCTCCTCCTCGCAGCCGGCGCAGCGCTCTTCGCCGGGCTCCTCTCCGGGATCTTCGGGATCGGCGGCGGCGTCGTCCTCGTGCCGCTGCTCGGGCTGATCCTGGGGCTCGACCAGCACGACGCGCAGGGGGTGACGCTCGCCATCCTGCTCTTCCCGATCGGCGCCGCCGCGGTGCGGGCGTACCACCGGGCGGGGGCGATCCGCTGGCGGTTGGTGACGCCCCTCGTGGCGGGCTTCCTCGTCGGCGTCTGGCTCGGGTCGCTCGGCGCCAACCAGATCCCGGAGCGCCCCCTCCGGATCGGCTTCATCCTCTTCCTCGTCGTCGTCGCGCTCCGCAACTGGAGGGGCGCCACCCGGCCGGCGGCGGCGCGGGCGTTCTCGGCCCCGCCTCATCCGCTCGTGGAGGCGATCCTGATCGGCGCCGCGGGCGGGATCGCCTCGGGGCTGCTCGGGATCGGCGGCGCGGTGATCATGATCCCGTTCATGGTCTCCCGCCTCGGGCTCTCGCAGCACGAGGCCCAGGGGACGAGCCTCGCGACGATGCTGCCGCCCATCGGCCTCCCCGGCGTCTGGGTCTACGCCCGGGCGCAGGGTGGACTCCCCTGGGGAGTGATGGCGTGGGCCGCGGGGGGCTTCCTCGTAGGCGGGGCGCTCGGCGCGAAGCTCGCGATCCGGACGCGCGGGCCCCGCCTCGTGCGCGGCTTCGCGCTCTTCCAGATCGCGGTCGCCCTCATGCTCCTGTGGCGGGTCGTCCGGGGCTGACGGCCGGCGCGGGCGCCGATCAGGGCTGCGCGTGGAGCTCTGCGCCCGCCTGGGCGAGCGCGCCGAACCGGAGTGCGTACCCGGGACCCCGCGCCTCCTCCTCGTGCTTGAAGAAGACGAAGGCCTCGTCCCATGGAGAGGCGCGCACCTTCTCCGCCCATCGCGCGAGCGCCGCCGCGTCGTAGTCGGGCCGCCGCAGCCGCAGGTAGCCGAAGCGCGCGGTCGGCGCGACCGGCGTCGAGCGCTCCTCGTCCTCGGCGACGCAGAGCGCGATCCCTGCGTCCGAGAGCACCGCCAGGGCGTCGTCCGTGAACCAGCTCTCGTGGCGGAACTCCAGCGCGGTGCGCCCCCCTCGCGGGAGGAGCTCGACGAACTCCCGGAGCGTCCCGAGATCCTTCTTCACCGACGGGGGCAGCTGCCAGAGGACGGGGCCCAGCGTCCCTTCCAACTCCGCGACGGCCCGGTAGAACCTGGCGACCTCCTCCGTGACGTCGCCGAGCCGCTTCACGTGCGTCACCCTCCGCGGGCCCTTCAGCGCGAACACGAAGCCGGGCGGTACGGCGTCGCGCCATGCGGCGAGCGTCTTCGCCTGCGGCGTCCGGTAGAAGGTCACGTTGATCTCCACGGCCGGCAGGCGCGTCGCGTAGGTGGCGAGCATCCGCGACGCAGGCAGCTTCGGAGGATAGAAGGACCCCCTCCACGCGGCGTAGCTGAAGCCGCTCGTTCCCGCGAGGATGCGCATGGGCGGCGGATACCCAGCGCGCACGCGTCCCGCCCCATCACTTTGGGCTCCCCCGTCCGGCGCCCCCCGCCCCCGCCGCCCCAAACGTCCACGTTGACCCGAGCCGTCCCGGAGGCGCCCAATCGAAGTGGAGCGCGACTCGCTCCGGAGGTGTGGACATGAGCAAGGGACTCGCGTCAGGCCGGGTGGTCCGTTCGAGGATCGAGCAGCCGGAGCACTGTCTCGCGCTGTCTGGAAAGGGCACGCCAGACTCCGCGGAGCTCAGGGAGGCGATGGACGCGGTGACCCGGGCGGCGGACGCGCTGCGCAGCGCGAGCCTTCGCGGCGCGCACGCGCTCGAGCCTCAGCCCGTGGAGGTCCGGCTCAGGGCGCCGAGCCCTGGCGCGCGCGGCGGCAGCGGCTGGACGGTCTTCGTGCGCGTCCCGGCGTGGGTCGGGGAGCGCGAAGCGCTGATGGCCGTCTCGGAGGCATCCCGGCACCTGCCGGTGGCGAGGAGCATCCGGCTCTCGCCGGTCGTGACCGAGCCGACGGAAGGGACGTCGCCCCAGGGCCGCGACAAGCAGCCGGGCCAGATCCGCAGGAGGCGGGTGGCGCCGCAGCACCGCGCCCGCGAGCTGCTTTAGCCGCGGCTCAGTAGCGCGAACCCCCGCTTGAAGAGGCCGAAGCTGGCGCGCGGGAGGAGGACGAGCATCAGCACTCCAGCCCCGGCCAGCAGGAAGGGGTGGGACAGGAGCGAGCGTCCCACTCCCAGGATCTTGTCCCCTGCCGCGAACGCGGGGGAGAGCCCGGCCGTGTGGCGAGCGAGCGCCCCGCGCTGGGCGGCGGAGCGCTCGACCAGCTCGCGCCTCCGCGCGGCGATCTGCCGGAGGCTGCGGGGGCGCTCCCCGCACCGGCACGCGTCCAGCTCTCGGTGGTTGCTCAACGCCGCCCCCCGAGCGCCTCGCCGTCCTTCTCGAGCTCCGCGATGGTGGCGGCAAACAGGCGCGGCCCCTTCCTGGCCCGCCAGGCGAGAGCGGCGAGCGCCAGCACACCGCCGCCGAGGAAGCCCCCGGTGAGGAGCCCCAGCACCAGCATCCGGTGGGTCTCCCAGAACGCGGCCACCAGCCAGAACGCCCCCATCACCACCCCGAGCGAGAGGCAGAGGAACGCCACCGCCCCGAGCAGGAGGATGGAGAGCAAGCGGAGCTTCGCCTCCTCGACGTCGAGGGAGAGGAGCTCCAGGCGGGTCCGGACTATCTCTACCGCGGTGCGAGCGAGCTGCTTGAGCGATTCGAGGATCATCCCCGGGCTACTTCCGCCCCATGAGCCAGCCGATGAGCACTCCCAACCCGGCGGCGAGGCCGATCGACTGCCACGGATTCTCGTGGACGTAGTCGTCGGTGGCCTTGGCGGCGGCCTTCGCCTTCTCCACCCCGGCGTCGCCAAGCTCGGCCAGGCGCGCCTTGGCCGTGCGCATGGTCTCCTCGGCGCGGGCGCGGGCGGCGTGGATCTTCTCGCCTGCCTGACCGGCGGTGGCGTTGAGCAGCTCCTCGGTGTCGCGAATCACCGCCTTGAGGTCGGCGGCCAGCCTTTCACGGGAGACTGCGGTGTCGATGGTCATCGGATCCCTCCTGAGGTGAACAACCACGACGAAGGTTAGCACTCACCTCGGCGCGCGCAGCGGCCCCTCGCCGTCGAGACCCGGGAGGGGCACGCACGGCGTGCCCGGAAGCCCGGTGCACGGGACTTCACGGCGTGGCATACCCTCCCCCGTGCACTTCACCCTCTCATCCGGCGCCTTGCATGGTCTAGGCGCGGCCCTCCTCTTCGGCCTCTCGACACCGGTCGCCAAGCTGCTGTTGCCAGGGACAGGGCCGTTCACGGTCGCCGCGCTCCTATACCTCGGCAGCGGCGTCGGCTTCCTCCTGCTCGGCGGGCTCCTGCCGCGGCGGCACGAGGCACCGCTGCGCCGCGGAGACGTCCCGCTGCTCGCGGCCGTCACTGCCTCGGGCGGGGTCGTGGCGCCGGTGCTCCTCATGATCGGCCTCTCGCGGCTCGACGGCACGAGCGCGTCGCTGCTCCTGAACCTCGAGCTGCCCTTCACCATCGCCCTGGCCGTGGGGCTCTTCGGCGAGTCGCTCGGCCGCCGGGAGGTGGCCGGCGCGGTCGCGGTGATCGCCGGTAGCGTGCTGCTCGGATCGGGCGGGGCGGGGGGCAAGGCGGACGTCCTCGGCGCGCTCGCGGTCGCGGGCGCCACGCTCGGCTGGGCGCTCGACAACAACCTGAGCCAGCGGCTGGCGCTGCGCGACCCCGTCGCGGTCGTCCGCGTGAAGACGGTGGTCGCCGGGGCGGTGAACGTGGGGCTCGCGCTCCTCGCGCGGGAGCCCTTGCCGGGCGGCGGGGCGCTCGCCGCGACGCTCGTCACGGGCTTCTTCGGCTACGGCGTGAGCATCGTGCTGCACATGCT
>JBAVTL010000400.1:0-2542 GCA_049696175.1 Anaeromyxobacteraceae bacterium | reverse complement strand
GGCCAGTGCCGCGCCGCCCGGCGAGAAGCGCGCGAGCGCCGGGGCTGGGCCCAGCTCGGTGGCCGCGATGCGGACCGCCTCGACGAGGAAGCCGGTGACGAGGATGGCGAGCAGCAGCGCGTGCACGAGCCAGTCCTCGCGGCGGCTCTCGAGCCGGCCGCGGAGGAGGAGCCGGCGGGCGAGGAGGGCCGCGAGCCCGGCGAGGGCGAGGAGCCCAGCCACGTCGAGCGCGGCGGAGAAGGCGAGGTAGAGGCCGCCGCGCAGGAAGGTGCGCCCGAGCAGCGGCTCGGTGAGGTCGGCCTGGAGCATCACGAGGAGCGTCCCGGCGAAGAGGACGGCGAAGGCCCAGAGGAAGAGGGCGTGGGGGAGGCCGGGCCGCAGCGAGCGGAGCACCGCGCGCTGGCCGAGGGCGCCCCGCAGCGCCTCCGCGGCGCGGCTCCAGGGCCTGTCCAGCCTGTCGAGCGGGCGCCCCAGCCGGTAGACGCGGATCCGGCGCGCGAAGCCGTACACCAGCACCGCCAAGGCGGCGGCGACCAGGAGGTACATCGGCGCGACCACGCCGTGCCCAACGTTCCAGTAAATTGTGCGCGTCGGCTCCATGCGGGATGGCCGTAGTGCAACTGGTGCGCCGAACCTGGTGCGCATGGCCCCGGAAGTGTGCAAGCGCTTGGTCCGACAAGGGAAGCAGCGCACGCATTGCGGCGAGCAAGTGAGTAGTGCACGATGCAGCGTATCGACGCCGAGACGATGCGCTCTCACGACTGAAACGGTGGTCACCGATGCCAGCGGACCGAAAGCCGATCATCTGGGCGTTCAGCAAGAGCCGGCTGCAGCAGGTCTTCGAGGCCGTCGCCCCGCTGCACGCGGAGCGCGCCGTGGTGCGCGTCTTTCCGGCGGACTACGAGGAGGCGCTCACGATGTCGCGGGAGCTCGGCCGCGAGGGGGAGCGCGCGGACGTCTTCGTGGCGGCCGGCGCGAACGGCGCCTACCTGAGCGATCACGCCGACGTCCCGGTCATCCTCGTCCGGTCCACCGCGCTGGACGTCATCCAGGCGCTGATCCACGCGCGCTCGATCGCGCGCCACGTCGGGGTGATCAACTACCGGAACGTCATGAAGGGGCTGGAGCGCGGCGGGGATCTCCTGCGCGACCTCAAGGTCGAGATGCGCTCCTACCTCTCACCGGAGGAGGCGCGCGCCTGCGTGGACGACCTCGCCGCGCTGGGCGTGGAGGTGATCATCGCGCCGGGGCCGGTCTGCGAGGTCGCGGAGAAGGCCGGCCTCAAGTCGATCCTGCTCTACGACGCCGACTCGGTGAGCAACACCTTCGACCGCGCCATCGAGGTCGCGCGCGTCGTGCGGCGGGAGGAGGCGCGGAGCGAGCGGCTCCGGTCCATCCTCGGACACGTCGACGCCGGCGTCGTGGCGGTGGACCTCGACGAGCGCGTGGAGTCGGCCAATCCGGCCGTGGAGCGGCTGCTCGGCATCGCGCCGGCCGACGTCATCGGCAAGCGGCTCTCCGAGGTGGCGCCGGAGCTGAGCCTGGCGCGCGTCCTGGAGACCGGGACCGCGGAGCCCGACGGGATCATGACCGTCGGGAAGCGGACGCTCGTGGTGAACCGGGTGCCCCTGCGCGATCACGGCGTCCAGACCGGGGCGCTCCTCACCTGCCAGGACTCGAGCACGATCCAGCGGATCGACCGCGGGCTCCGCACCGAGCACCGCCCGCGCCGCTTCGTCGCGCGGTACGAGCTCGCGGGGATCGCCGGCACGTCACCCGCCATCTGCCGGGTGCGGGAGCTGGCCCTCCAGTACGCCAGGACCGACGCGACGGTCCTCATCACGGGCGAGAGCGGCACCGGGAAGGAGATGGTCGCGCAGGGGGTCCACAACGCCAGCGCGCGCCGGGAGCGCCCCTTCGTCGCGATCAACTGCGCCGCCTTCCCGGAGACGCTCCTGGAGTCCGAGCTCTTCGGCTACGAGGAGGGCGCGTTCACCGGCTCGCGGCGCGGCGGGCGGGCGGGGCTCTTCGAGGCGGCCCACACCGGGACCATCTTCCTCGACGAGGTCGGCGACGTCCCGCTGACGCTCCAGACGCGGCTCCTGCGCGTGCTGCAGGAACGCCAGGTGCTCCGGCTCGGCGCGAACGACCCGACCCCGGTGGACGTGAGGGTGGTCGCCGCCACCAACAAGGATCTCCGGAAGGCGGTCGCGGCCGGCGAGTTCCGCCGCGATCTCTTCTACCGGCTCGAGATCCTCCCGCTCTTCCTGCCGCCGATCCGCGACCGGCCCGGCGACGTCGCCGCCATCGCGCCGGAGCTGCTGCGCCGCGCGCTGCTCCGCCACAAGCGGCCAGAGGCGCTCGCCAGGGCGCTCACGCTCCTGCTCCCGCACCTGGAGCGCCACTCCTGGCCCGGCAACGTCCGCGAGCTGGAGAACGTGCTGGAGCGCGTCGCCGTGCTCTTCGCCGCGCGGGGATCCGGCGCGGCGGTCGGGGACGCCGACGTCCGCGCGGTCGTGCCAGAGCTCTTCGAGGGCGACGC
>JBAVTL010000399.1:0-6756 GCA_049696175.1 Anaeromyxobacteraceae bacterium | reverse complement strand
GAGGTTGTAGCGGGCGGTCTCCAGCTGGGCGTCCGCCGTGCTGACGTCCAGCTCCGAGGTCCGGCCCGCTTCGAAGGTGCGGCGGGCCAGGCTCGCCGAGGACTCGACGGCCTCCAGTGTGCGGCGCGCCAGCTCCACCTGGGCGTCGAGGGCACGCAGCGTGAGGTACTGCGTCGCCACCTGGGCGACGAGGGAGAGGTGCGCGGTGCGCCGCGCCTCCTCGGTGGCCAGGTACTGCTCCAGCGCGGCGTCGGAGAGGCTGCGGACCCGGCCGAAGAAGTCGAGCTCGAAGGCGGTCACCCCCAGCCCCGCCGTCCAGGTCGTCGTCGTCACGGCCGCGTGGGTGGGGCTCAGCGCGTCCCCGAGGTGCTGCCGCGTGGCGCTGGCGCTCGCCCCCACCGCTGGGAGCTGGTCGGCGCGCTCGATCCGGTACTGCGCGCGGGTCAGCTCGACGTTCAGCATCGCGACCCGCAGGTCCCTGTTGTTCTCGAGGGCGAGGGCGACGAGCGCCTGCAGCCGCGGATCCTTGAGGACGTCGCGCCATCCCACCTCGGGCGCGGCGAGGGCGCCCGCCTTGGCGCCCGCGTCCTGCCCCCACGCCGCCGCGACCGGTGGGGCTGGGCGCTCGTAGCGCGGAGCGAGGGAGCAGCCGGCGCCGAGCAGGAGGAGGGCGGCCGCTGGCGCGGTGATCCTAGTCATGGGCGACGCCCCCTTCGGCATGCGCTGGTGAGGCCGCACCGGTGGCGGGAGGATCCTTGAGCCTGTGGGCGATCAGCGCGAAGAAGACGGGGACGAAGAGGAGGGCGAGGGCGGTCGCGGAGATCATCCCACCCACCACCGCGAAGCCGATGGCGTTCTGGCTCCCGGCGCCCGCGCCGTTGGCGAGGGCGAGCGGGAGGACGCCCAGCACGAACGCGAGCGAGGTCATGATGATCGGCCGCAGCCGCATGCGCGCCGCCTGGAGCGCGGCGTCCATGGCGCTCGCGCCCTGCTCGTGGAGCGCGCTCGCGAACTCGACGATGAGGATCGCGTTCTTCGCGGAGAGGCCGATGGTGGTGAGGAGCCCGACCTGGAAGTAGACGTCGTTGGTCAGGCCGCCGAGGAGCGTGGCGGCGACCGCGCCGATGACCCCCAGCGGCACGACGAGCATCACCGACACGGGGATGGACCAGCTCTCGTAGAGCGCCGCCAGGCAGAGGAAGACGACGAGGAGCGAGATGGCGTAGAGGACCGGCGCGTTCTTCCCGGAGAGCCGCTCCTCGAAGGCCAGCCCGGACCACTCGTAGCCGACGCCGGCTGGGAGCGTCCCCGCCAGCTCCTCCATCGCGGCCATCGCCTGGCCGGAGCTGTAGCCCGGCGCCGGCTCGCCCAGGATGGCGACGGAGGGGGTGCCGTTGAAGCGCTCGAGCATGGGGGAGCCGGAGGCCCAGCGCCCCGTCGCGAAGGCGGAGAACGGGACCATCTCGCCGCTCCGGTTGCGCGCGAACCAGCGCTCGGCGTCCTCCGGCAGCATCCGGAACGGCGCGTCGGCCTGCATGTAGACGCGCTTGGTGCGCCCCTTGTCCACGAAGTCGTTCACGTAGGAGACGCCCCAGGTGGACGAGAACATGGAGCCCACGTCGGCGAGCGACACGCCGAGCGCCGCGGCCCGCTGCGGGTCCACGTCGAACTTGTACTCCGGGGTGTCCTCCAGGCCGCTCGGGCGCACCTTCGCGAGGCGCGGGTCCTTCCGTGCCGCCGCGAGGAGCTGGTTGCGCGCGGCCATGAGCCCGTCGTGGCCGAGGTCGGCCCGATCCTCGAGCTGCAGCTCGAAGCCGTTGGCGTTGCCGAGCTCCATCACCGCTGGGGGCGTGAAGGCGAAGACGGCCGCCTCCTTGATCCTGGAGAAGGCCGCGGAGGCGCGGGCAGCGACGGCCTTCGCCTTGAGCCGCTCGCCCGGGCGCTCCTCCCAGGGCTTGAGCCGGATGAACGCCCGGCCGGCGTTCTGGCCGCGCGAGGTCCCGGAGACGCCGCCGATCTGGAAGACCGCCTCGACCGCGTCCTTCTCCTCGCCGAGGAGGTGGTCCGAGACGCGGGAGAGGACCGCCTTGGTGCTCTCCATCGTGCTGCCGGGCGGCAGGAGGACCGCGGCGTACAAGACGCCCTGGTCCTCCTGCGGGAGGAAGCCGGTCGGCAGGCGGAAGAAGAGCCCCGCGAGCACCCCCACGATCACGACGTAGCCGAGCATCGCCCGGACCCGGCGGCGGAGCAGTAGCGCGACGACCCGCTGGTACACGCCGCTGCCCCGGTCGTAGGTGCGGTTGAAGAGGCCGAAGAACCCGCCCTTCGCGAGGCCGTGCCCCCGCGCGACCGGCTTTAGGAGCGTGGCGCAGAGGGCCGGGGTCAGCGTCATCGCCACGAAGACCGACAGCGCCATCGACGAGACCAGCGTGATGGAGAACTGGCGGTAGATGACGCCGACCGACCCCCCGAAGAACGCCATGGGGATGAAGACCGCCGAGAGCACCATGGCGATGCCGACGAGGGCGCCGGTGATCTGGTCCATCGACTTGCGCGTCGCTTCCCGGGGTGAGAGCCCCTCCTCGCTCATCACCCGCTCGACGTTCTCGACGACGACGATCGCGTCGTCCACCAGCAGCCCGATCGCGAGCACCATCCCGAACATGGTCAGCGTGTTGACGCTGAACCCGAAGGCCGCGAGGACCGCGAAGGTCCCGAGGAGCACGACCGGCACCGCGATGGTCGGGATGAGCGTGGCGCGGAAGCTCTGGAGGAAGAGGAGCATGACGAGGAAGACGAGGACGATCGCCTCCACGAGCGTCTTCACGACCTCCTCGATCGAGAGCCTGACGAAGGGGGTCGTGTCGAACGGGTAGACGGCCTCCAGCCCCGGGGGGAAGAAGCGCGACAGCTCGTCCACGCGCTTGCGGACCGCGTCCACCGTGTCGAGGGCGTTGGCGCCAGACGCCATCCGGATGCCGACGCCGCCCGACGGGCTCCCGTTGTAGAAGGTCTCGATGTCGGACGACTCGCCGGAGAGCTCCACGCGGGCCACGTCGCGCAGCCGGACCTGCGAGCCGTCTGGGTTCACCCGTAGCAGCACCTCCTGGAACTGCTCGGGGGTCTGGAGGCGCGTCTGCGCGGTGATGGTCGCGGTGAGCCGCTGCCCCTCGACGGCCGGGAGGCCGCCGAGCTGCCCCGCCGAGATCTGGGCGTTCTGGGCCTGCACGGCGCTGGAGACGTCGGCCGGCGAGAGCTTGTACTTCAGGAGCCGGTCGGGGTTGAGCCAGATCCGCATGGCGTACGCCGAGCCGAAGACCTGGACCTCGCCGACCCCCGAGACGCGGCTGAGCTGGTCCTGGAGCGTGGAGTAGGCGTAGTCGGAGATGTCGTTGCGGGTCATCGTCCCGTCGCGCGACACGAGGCCGATCATGAGCAGGAAGACGCTGCCGGTCTTGGTGACGCGCACGCCCTGACGCTGCACGTCCATCGGGAGCCGGGGGAGGGCGAGCTGGAGCTTGTTCTGCACCTGGACCTGCGCGATGTCGGGATCCGTCCCGGCGTCGAAGGTCAGGGTGACCTGCGCGTTGCCGGCCGAGTCGCTCGACGACCCCATGTAGCGCAGGTGGTCGATGCCGTTCATGCGCTGCTCGATCACCTGCGTGACGGTGTTCTCGAGCGTCTGCGCCGACGCGCCGGGGTAGGTCGTGGCGACGCTGATGGTCGGCGGCGCGATCGCCGGGTACTGCGAGATCGGCAGGACGAAGATCGCGAGCGCGCCGGCCATCATCACGATGATGGAGAGGACCCACGCGAAGATGGGGCGATCTATGAAGAACCTGGCCATGTGCGCGCCCTTCGATCAGCGCGAGGCGCGCGCCGGGGTGGCCGGCGTCGGGGTCACGGGGGAGCCCGGCTGGATCTTCTGCAGCCCCTCGACGATGACCCGGTCGCCCGCCTTCAGCCCGGAGGTGACGAGCCAGGCGTCGCCGACGGCCCGCTCGGTCACGAACTGGCGCCGCTCGGCCTTCTGCTCGGCGTTGACGATCATCGCGGTCGGGAGCCCCTTCTGATCGCGCGTGACGCCCTGCTGCGGCACGAGGAGCGCGTTCGTGCTCACCCCCTCGTCGAGCCGCGCGCGGACGAACATTCCAGGGAGCAGCTCGCCGCGCGGGTTCGGGAAGAGGGCGCGCAGCCCGATCGACCCGGTGCTCGGATCGACCGTGACGTCGGTGAACTGGAGCGAGCCCGGGGTCGAGTACTCGCGGCCGTCCTCGAGCACCAGCCGCACGGCCGCCTGCTCCTTGCCCGCGCTCTTCAGCTTCCCATCGGCCTGCGCGCGCCGGAGCCGCAGCGCCTCGACGCTGGACTCTGTGAGGTCCACGTAGACCGGGTCGAGCTGCTGCACCGTCGCGAGCAGCGTCGCCTGGGACTGCTGGACGAAGGCCCCCTCGGTCACGGCGGAGCGGCCGATCCGGCCCGAGAGCGGGGAGGTGACGGTGGTGTAGCCCACGTTGATCTGGGCGGCCTGGACGGCGGCCTTGCCGGCGGCGACGTCGGCCTCTCCCGCCTTCAGCGCGGCCATCGCGTTGTCGTACTCCTGCTTGCTCACCGCGTTGTGGCTCACGAGCTCCGTGAAGCGCTCGACCGTCACCCGGGCCGACGCAGCGGTCGCCTCGGCGCGGGCGAGCTGGGCCTTCGCCCCCTCCAGCGTGGCGCGGTAAGGGGCGGGATCGATCTGGAAGAGCACCTGCCCCTCCTTCACGTCGCTCCCCTCCCGAAAGAGGCGCTTCTGGACGATCCCGTTGACGCGCGCGCGGACCTCGGCGACGCGGAAGGCCGAGGTCCGCCCCGGCAGCTCCTTGGTGAGCGTCACCGACGTCGAGGCTAGCGTGACCACGCCGACCTCCACTGGGCCCCGGGAGACGTCAGCCTTCGACGCTCCCTTGCCACAGCCGGTGACTGCGGCGAGGCCGAACCCCATGGCGAAGAGGAGGGTCGTAGCGCGGGAAGCGTGCGGGGTGGAGGTCATGGGTGCTCCAGGCGCCGTCTGGCGGCGTGGGTTCGAAGGACGCCTGAGTCCTCGGATGGGGGGGCGGAGTGGGCGGCGGCTTCGAAGGCCGCGGTCAGCTTCCCGGTGAGGGCGATGAACTGTAGCCGCTCGGCGCTGGTCAAGGAGGCGCTCGCGAGCGCGGCCAGCGGTGCGTAGGTGGCGTCGAGCTCCAGCACCGCGCGCTGTCCTTGAGGAGTGAGCGAGACGATCTTGCAGCGCCGGTCCTCGGCTTTGCTCGTCCGGCGGACCCAGCCGCGCTCCTCGAGGGCGTCGATCGTCCGCATCATTCCTGCGGGGTCGGTGGCGGTCGAGCGGGCCAACTCCACCTGCGAGAGCGGTCCGGTCTGGCGGAGCTCGCGGAGCACGCTCAGCTGCCGCGGGCCGACTCCCCAGCCGGAGAGGGCGGCGGTCGCTGCGCGGCTGAGCGAGCGCCGGAGGCGGACGATCGCCGAGATGACGTCCTGTGGCATGGAGATAGTAGCCTAGGCTATCATTGACGCTGCGCACAAGCGCGCAGCGTCAGGCTCCGAGTGTGAGGACTGGGGGTCGGCCAGCGGCGCCGCTCAACGGGCAGGGGCTGGATGGGCCCGCCTGTACTCGGCGATGCTTCGCTCGAGGTCGCGGTACTCCTCGCAGGAGGAGGGGCAGAGCTTGTTCAGCGCGGCCAGGTGCTCCTCCGCCTTCGAGAGGTTGCCGGCGAGCAGCCACGCCTCTCCGACGTACTCGTGCGCGCCACGGTGCTTCGGGTCCAACCGCAGCGCCGTTTCGTAGTGGGCGAACGCGGCCTCGAGGTTTCCTCGCTGCCGCTCCGCGAAGCCGAGCAGGTTGTAGACGTCGGCGCTGGAGGGCAAGCGGCTCTTCGCCCGCTCGAGGAGCTGGATGGCGCCGCTCCAGTCCTTCGCGTCGATCGCCTTCCGCGCGGCAGCCACGTCGGCGTCCTCCGGGCGCGACGATCTGGGCGACGAGCTGCCGAAGGCTACCGTCAGCGTGGGGGTGCCCGCTAGCAGGGCTGCGGCGAGTGAGGCTCCGACGAGCCGTTTCAGAGTGGCGACGTTCATGCTCCACCTCCTGTACGCGTCGTTCGTTAACGCCGCCGTGCGCCACGCGAGCGGCCCGGAAGGGCTGCCTGCATTGGGACGGCCCCCTCCACATGGAGTGCCGCCGGACGGGACGGGGTGTGGGTATGGCTCGCCCGAGCGGCTAGCGATGCCTGCGCAGGTGCGCGAGCGTCTGGAGCGCATAGCGCCGGTGCTCGGTCAGGAGGTTCGTGAGGACCTTGTCCGCCGGCTCGTGCGCCCGCTCTGCCATGGACTCGAGCAGGGTCCGGAGCCTGCGCTCCACGATCGGCGTCAGCGCGGGATCCGCGCCGGTCAGCAGCGCCGCTGCCGCGTCCGTCCGGTAGTCCACGCAGGTGAGCGCCTTGAGGCTGAGGCCGCGCAGCCGGTGGGAGAAGGTCCGCGACTTGCCGCTGTAGCCGAGGAGCGCCTCGGCCTCGCCGACCCGGAACCCCGTGGCGCAGAGCGCCTCGATCTCCGCGATCTCGCGATCACTGAACGAGGCCTTCCGAAGCGCGCCGTCGCGCGAGTCCGTCCCGGCGGCGTCACGGGGCGCCCCCTGCGCGCGCGCAGTGCGCGCCGTGAGCGTGGGAGGAAGGTCGGCCACGTCCACGCGGGTTCGACCGTCGAGCCGCGCCCGCTGCGCAG